>NZ_JBTUJH010000075.1:0-55582 GCF_058343375.1 Alterinioella sp. | reverse complement strand
TCGTCATCAGGCACATCCTTTGGCAAGCGATCTGCGGGTCTCGGCCCCGTTTTGGCGGCCAATGCTGGTAATATGGGGGGGGCCTCGCTGCTCTGCAAGACGTTGAACGCTTTGCCATGCAGGGCAAATCCGGTATCGTCCGGTCTCGCCAATAGCCCGACTCACGCCCCGGGGGGCCAGCTGCAGATATGGAAACGACCGCCGAGATGAGCCACGAGGATGTGCTGCGCGTGAAATTGCGCGTGCTGATGCGTGAACACCGTGATCTCGATGATGCGATCTCGGCGTTGGAGCAGCACACCCGCCCTGATCCGCTGACGCTGCGGCGGCTGAAAAAGCAGAAACTGTCGCTCAAGGACCGCATCGCCCGGATCGAGGATGAACTGACCCCGGATATCATTGCGTAGCCGCGCGCCATGGCTATAGTGCGCGCTTTCTTGAACCGGCTGAGGGGCTTGGGCAAATGGCAAAGATCGAGGTCGGCATCATCATGGGCAGCCAGTCCGATTGGGCCACGATGCGCGAGGCGGCAGAGGTTCTGGGCGAACTTGACCTGCCCTTCGAGACCCGGATCGTATCGGCCCATCGCACGCCGGATCGGCTGTGGAGCTATGGCAGCACGGCGATTGAGCGTGGGCTGAAAGTGATTATCGCCGGGGCTGGCGGGGCGGCCCATCTGCCCGGCATGATGGCGTCCAAGACCCGGGTGCCGGTGATCGGCGTGCCGGTGCAGACGCAGGCGCTTTCGGGGCTCGACAGCCTCTATTCCATCCTGCAGATGCCGCGTGGCTATCCGGTCGCAACCATGGCCATCGGGGCGGCGGGTGCCCGCAATGCCGGCCTGATGGCGGCGGGCATTCTGGCGCTCTCCGATCCTGGCCTGGCCACCCGGCTGGACGCCTGGCGTGCCGCTTTGTCGGCCTCCATCCCCGAGGAGCCGCAAGATGATTGAGCCGCTCGCCCCCGGCAGCACCATCGGCATTCTCGGCGGTGGCCAGCTTGGCCGCATGCTGGCGATGGCGGCGGCGCGGCTTGGCTATAAAACCCATATATTCGAGCCGGGCAGCGCGCCCGCTGGCGATGTCGCGGCGCATGTGACGCAGGCGGGCTATGATGATCTGACAGCACTGGCCGAATTTGCGGCCGCGGTCGATCTGATCACGTTCGAATTTGAAAACATCCCCGCCGCGGCGCTGGATCTGCTGTCGGGCACAACCCCGCTGTTCCCGTCGCGCCGCGCGCTGGAGGTGAGCCAGGACCGGCTGACCGAAAAGATGTTCCTTACCGAACTGGGCCTGACCACCGCGCCCTTTGCCGCCATTGATACCGCCACCGATCTCGATGCCGCGCTTGCCCGCATCGGCACCCCCGCCATCCTGAAAACCCGCCGCTTCGGCTATGATGGCAAGGGCCAGGCCCGGATCATGGCACCCGATGAGGCCGCCGGGGCGCTGGCCGCGCTCAACGCGGCACCGGCCATCCTGGAAGGGTTCATCGACTTCAGTATCGAAATCTCGGTCATCGCGGCGCGCGGGCGCGAGGGCCAGATCGCCTGCTATGATCCCGGCGAGAATATCCACCGGCAGGGCATCCTCGCCACCACCACGGTGCCCGCCGCAATCCCGGCCAGCCTGCGCAGCGATGCCGTGCTGCTGGCGGCGCGTATCCTGAATGCGCTCGACTATATCGGCGTGTTGGGGGTGGAACTATTCGTGACCCCCACCGGCCTCGTGGTCAATGAAATTGCCCCGCGGGTCCACAATTCCGGCCACTGGACCCAGGCGGGCACCGCCGTTGACCAATTCGAACAACATATCCGCGCCATCGCCGGCTGGCCGCTTGGCGACGGGGCCCGGCATGCCAATGTGGTGATGGAAAACCTGATCGGAGACGATATCTCCCGCGTGGCCGAGGCCGCCGCCCGGCCCGGCACACAGATCCATCTCTATGGCAAATCCGGTGTCCGCCCGGGCCGCAAGATGGGCCACCTGAACCGCGTGACCGGCCCCGCAGGCTAAGCCCCGCCCGCGCGCGCCGCCCCCATTCATCTTGGCACAAATACCTCGGGGGGTGTGGGGGGAGCCCCCCACTATGACCGCGCCGCACACCGAAAGCTGCGCCTGCATTTTCGCACAGACCCGGCCCGGCCGCCATGGCAATGCGGGCGGCGGAGGGCTCCCGGCAGGGGGCTTGACGTCGCCCGCTCCCGGCTCAGGGGACCAGCGCCTCCGCGGCATCGAAAAGGCTCAGGCTATGATCAAAGGCCCCGTTTTCCAGAAAGGCCACGACCTCGGCCACCACAACCGGATTGTTCATCATGAAAGTATGGCTGACCGGCAGCACAATGAAATCAGCCATGCCCTCCACCCGGGTGCTCTCGACCGAAACTTTGCCATCATCGGCCCCGTCGATCAGCGCCGAGGTGATCGGGTTGAGCGTGGCATAGCCGGCGATCACGCCAAGCTCGAAATCAACCGGCGGCAGCTGGCTGACAAGCGATCCGCCCTCGGTCGTCAGGTCCTCTGCAGCCGGACCATTGACCCATTGAAACGGGCCAAATTCGCTCAGCCGGTCCACCAGTTCCGATCCCTGGTTGGGCGGCGCAAGCATCACCACCCGGCCCAGGTTTTCGGGCCGGTTTTCCACCAGCCAATAGCGCAGAAGAATGCCGCCCATCGAATGGGTCACGAAATTTATGCGCTGATCGCCGCATTCTTCTATGGCCGGGATCAGGGCCGCCGGGGCCAGCTCCTCGATCGGGGCCTGGGTGGAGGGGTAGTCGCGGTTCACCACCTGGTAGCCTTCGCGCTCCAGCACCTCCTCGATGACCCAGAGCGACAGTGATGTGCGCGCCAGCCCATGCAACAGGATCACGCACTCGGCGCGATCCGCCTGGGCGCGTGCAGCGCCGGGCAACAGGGCCGCGCCAAAGGCCGCCGCAAACAGGGTCAATCGCATCATCATGCCCCCGATCTAGGCTTTTCACCCCGCCACGCCAACCCCCGCTTGCATATCGGGCCCCGGCCCGGCAGCATCGCCCCCCATGCCCTGCCCCCGCCTTGCCGCCCGCGGCCTCCTTCTGATCGACGACCGGCTGCTTATGGTCAACGCCTGGCCCGGCCATCGCGGCGGGCTGTGGTGCGCGCCCGGCGGCGGGGTCGAACGCGGCGCGTCGCTGCAGGACAATCTGGCGCGCGAATTTCACGAGGAAACCGGGCTGACCGTCGCAGTTGGCGCGCCCTGTCTGATCAATGAGTTTCACGACCCGAATGGCAGTTTTCATCAGGTCGATCTCTATTTCCGCTGCACGCTGATCGCGGGCCGGATCGACCAGAACTGGAACGACCCAGAAGGCATCGTGACCCGCCGCCGCCTGTTTTCGCGGGGCGAAATGGCCACGATCAAGGTCAAGCCCGACAGCCTGGCCCAGGCCGCCTGGGGGCAAAGCCTGCTTTATGATCCGCTGGAGCCGATCTTGCGCTGACCGCCGGCCAGGAGGCCGATGGCAATACCGCCCAGAACCACCGCGCCGGCACCCAGAACGCGCAGACCGGCCGCTTCGCCCAACAATACAGCGCCGCCCAGAACCGCAATCACCGGCACCGAAAGCTGCACCAGCCCCGCAACCGAGGCCGCAAGCCGTGGCAGAACGCTATACCACAACGCATAGCCAAGCCCCGATGTCACCGCCCCGCACAGCACCGCCAGCGCTACTCCCGGCGCGCTGATCGGGGTGGCATCCGCCTGCACCGGCAATAGCAGCGCCACCGCTACAAGGATTGGCGCGGCCAGCACGAAATTGGCCGCCGTCGCCGCCAGCGGGTCGCCCGCGCGCCGCCCGATCAGTGAATAAAGCCCCCATCCAATGCCCGCCAATCCCATGGCACCCGCCCCGACCCCCGGCACCCGCACCGCGCCTGCGGGCCACAGCAACCAGGCCAGCCCGGCCAGCGCCACCGCCGCCCCGATCCAGCGCGTGCGGGTCACGGTCTCGCGCGTCGCAACGGCACCGGCAAACATGGTGATCTGGACCATGCCGAACAGAATGAGCGCACCCAGACCGGCATCCAGTTGAATATAGGCGATCGAAAATCCGACCAGATAGAGGCTGAGCGACAGCGCCCCGCCAACCCGGCCCGGCGCAAAGACCGGCAACCCACGCCGCCGGATCAGCACGATCAGCAGCAGAATTGCCGCCCCCGACAGAACCCGGATCACCGCAAAGCTGATCGGGTCGATCAAACCGGCGCTGACCGCCAACCGGTTCAGGATCGAATTGGCGGCAAAACCCAGCATCGTCAGCACCGTGAGGCTGGCCAGGCGCGGGCCGTTCATGCCAGAAACCGGGTGGCGATGGGGCCGGCAAGATAGGTCAGCTGCCCGCCCGCGATAGTGGCCTGCACCTGGGCCAGACCGGGATCAAGGATCACCAGATCGGCGCGTTTGCCGGGGCTGATCTCGCCGCGATCCTCCAGGCCCAGGATCCGAGCCGGTCGGGCCGAGACCAGCGGCCAGGCCTGCGCCAGATCCCACCCGTCGGCAACCAGCCTGCGCATGGCTCCCAAAGGGGCCGGATAGTGATAATCCGATGCCAGCGCGACCGCGCTGCCCGGTGCCAGAAAATCACGCGCATTGATGCCTTTGGAATGGCTGCCGCCGCGCATCACATTGGGGGCGCCCAGGATGATCGGGTCGCCGGCCATTTGCGCCGCGCTTGCGGCCTCAGCCGTGACCGGAAATTCCGCGATCTTCGCGCCCAGGCCCCGCCAAAAGGAACGTCCAGAGCCGCTATCATCATCATGGCTGCCAAGGATGACGCCCCGCGCCGACAGCGCCGCGCATGGTTCGGGCAGCCGGGCGCGGGCGGTCCAGATCTGATCATGCAGCCGGTTGAGCAGCGCCAGATGGGCAGAGGGCGACCGGCCCGATTTCAGCGCCTGCCCTTCCAGACGCGGCACGCGCTTGCCCGACGCCAATTGCCGGTGCGGCAGATGATCATTGAACACGACATAACCGATCTGGTGCCGCTCGATCAGGGCCAGCGCCGCGTCAAACTGCTCGAAACACCCCAGCTCCAGTCGCAATTGCAGCCGCAGATCGGCGCGCGCGTCATGGCCCGCCAGCGCCGTGCAAAGCGCCGCCGCGAAATCGGGGCTGCGCATGCCGCCCTCCCAGCTCCAGAACTGGGCCAGCATGGCCGTGGTGATGCCATTGGCGGCAAGTTCGGCCTCGACCGCGCGCAAGCCCTGCCCCAGATCGGTGGCGGCCCCCCGGCGCGGGGCCAGATGCCGTTCAAACCCGTCGCCATGCGGATCGACGATGCCGGGCAGAATGACGAAACCGGACAGGTCAATCTGGCGTCCCTTCGCGTCGGAAATCAGGCCATCAGCCACACCAAGCGGGGCCGCGCAGAACCCGCCCGGGCGCAGAACCCTGGCACCAGTGAATGAGAGCGGAGGCAAATTCATGACCCGTTCCTGCCCGGTCGGAACAGGAAAGAAAAGCCCCGCAACCGAATGCTGGCGCGACCAGGCTGTCAGCCGCGGGCCGCTTTCAGGCTTGCAGCGACTTCAGCACGACCTTGTTTCGGCAATAGGCGGGCGTGTCAGCGGCACCGGTTTCATGCGCATCCAGCCAGGTTTCGCAGGCGCGGTGCTCGGGGCATCTGCTGCACCGGAACACGATGTCGCTGATCGGGAAATTCCGCAGCCTGCCCGCCAATACCGCCTGGCCGAGATCGACGCCAATCGTTCCGGCCATTTTTTGCACGCGTTGCGAATGTGAAGCGAAATCCTGGATGAATGCCATGGCACCTTCCCATATTGGTGATTGTTTCGGGACAGGGCGAATTCTGCCCATTGGGAACCTGTGTTTCGTAAGGCAGTCCGGGAAATCCGTCATTGATCGAAGTCAAACTGCGCCGCGGGCTGCCGTTTACGCAAAAAAGAGGGGCCACCGGATGGCAGCCCCTCTTTTTGTCAGTTCAGCGATGTTGCGCGCGTTGTCCGGCCCCAAGAGGCCAAAGCTCTGCTGCGCTACAATTCAAACCCGCAGGTTTGAATTTACATCATGCCGCCCATGCCGCCCATGTCGGGCATGCCGCCGCCACCGGCGCCTGCGCCTTCCTTGGTGGGCTTGTCGGCGACCATGGCCTCGGTGGTGATCAGAAGCGAGGCAATCGAGGCCGCATCTTCCAGCGCGGTGCGCACCACTTTGGCCGGGTCAATCACGCCGAATTTGAACATGTCGCCATATTCTTCGGTCTGCGCGTTGAAGCCAAAGGTCACATCGTCGCTTTCGCGAACCTTGCCCGCAACCACGGCACCGTCAACACCGGCGTTTTCGGCAATCTGACGCAGCGGTGCTTCCAGCGCCCGGCGCACGATGGCGATCCCGGCATTCTGGTCGGAATTGGCGCCGGTGACGCCAGCCAGCGCTTTCGCGCCCTGGATCAGAGACACGCCACCGCCAACAACGATACCTTCCTGCACGGCCGCACGGGTCGAGTTCAGGGCGTCGTCAACACGGTCTTTGCGCTCTTTCACTTCGATCTCGGTCATGCCGCCAACGCGGATGACGGCAACGCCGCCGGCCAGTTTGGCAACCCGTTCCTGCAGCTTTTCGCGGTCATAATCCGAGGTGGTTTCCTCGATTTGCAGACGGATCTGGGCCACACGCGATTCGATTTCAGCTTTCTCACCGCCACCGTCGACGATGGTCGTCTCGTCCTTGGTGATGGAGACCTTCTTGGCCGAGCCGAGCATGTCCATGGTGACATTTTCCAGCTTCATGCCCAGATCTTCGGAGATCACCTGACCACCGGTCAGAATGGCGATATCCTGCAACATGGCCTTGCGACGATCGCCGAAACCAGGGGCTTTGACGGCCGCGATTTTCAGGCCGCCGCGCAGTTTGTTGACCACGAGGGTCGCCAGCGCTTCGCCTTCGACATCTTCCGAGATGATCAGCAGCGGCTTTTGCGACTGGATCACGGATTCGAGCAGCGGAACCATGGATTGCAGCGACGAGAGTTTCTTCTCGTGCAGCAGGATCATGCAGTCTTCGAGATCTGCAACCATCTTGTCCGGGTTGGTGACAAAATAGGGGCTCAGGTAGCCGCGATCGAACTGCATGCCTTCGACAACTTCGGTCTCGGTCTCGAGGCCCTTGTTCTCTTCGACGGTGATCACGCCGTCATTGCCGACCTTCTGCATCGCATCGGCGATCTGACGGCCGATTTCGGCTTCGCCATTGGCAGAGATGGTGCCGACCTGGGCAACTTCATCGCTGTCGGCAACTTCGCGCGAAGATGCCTTGATCGATGCGATGACATGGGTCACGGCCGTGTCGATACCGCGTTTCAGATCCATCGGGTTCAGACCGGCGGCAACCTGTTTCAGGCCTTCACGCACGATGGCCTGGGCCAGAACGGTGGCGGTGGTGGTGCCGTCGCCGGCCTCGTCATTGGTGCGAGAGGCAACCTCTTTCACCATTTGCGCGCCCATGTTTTCGAACTTATCTTCCAGCTCGATTTCCTTGGCTACCGTCACACCGTCTTTGGTGATGCGCGGGGACCCGAAGGATTTGTCGAGGATCACGTTGCGGCCTTTGGGGCCGAGGGTGACTTTAACCGCGTCGGCGAGAATGTTCACGCCTTTCAGCATGCGGTTGCGGGCATCGGTGTCAAATTTGACGTCCTTAGCAGCCATATCAGCTTGCTCCTTGAATATCTGGTTTTCGTGGGGCGGGGGTTACCCCGCCAAGTGGAAAGTGGCGGCTCAGGAGATGATCCCGAGAATGTCGCTTTCCTTCATGATCAGCAGTTCCTTGCCGTCAACGGTCACTTCAGTGCCGGACCATTTGCCGAACAGGATCTTGTCGCCTTGTGCAACATCCATCGCGATACGGTCGCCGTCATCGTCCTTGGCGCCAGCGCCGACAGCCACAACCAGGCCTTCAGCCGGTTTTTCTTTGGCGCTGTCGGGGATGATCAGGCCGCCTGAGGTTGTGTCGTCGCTTTCAATGCGCTCGACCAAAACCCGGTCATGCAGAGGTGCAAATGCCATCTGTCGAACTCTCCTTCGATTCGTGTTTTTCCCTTGTTGTCACTCAGGGTCACCGAGTGCTAACGAACGGTAGATAAGCGGGGCACCGGTGCGAGTCAACAAGCGGCGGCAAAACTATTTGCGTCGCATTCGTGCCGATCCGTGCAGCGGGCGCAACCCGGGCCGCGCGAAAACGCCCCATGACAATGGTGCATGACACGCCTATAAGGGCGGCGAATTTCGCACATGCATGACGGAACCCAAACCCATGACCACACTCGTTTTCGGCCACAAATCCCCCGACACCGATTCCACCGGGTCACCGCTTATCTGGGCCTGGTATCTGAACGAGGTGAAGGGCGTCGAGGCCCAGGCCAGGCTGTTGGGCGAACCCAATACCGAAGCCGCATTCGTGCTGGAACGCTGGAACCTGGACAAGCCCGAGATCATCGCCGATGTGGCCGAGGGAACGCCGGTCGTCATCGTCGACACCAATAACCCGGCCGAACTGCCCGCAGGCATCAATGGTGCCGATATTCAGGCCATCATCGACCATCACAAACTGGTCGGCGGGCTGGAAACCAAAGGCCCGATCGAGATCACCATCCGCCCCGTCGCCTGCACCGCGACCATCATGCATGACCTGATGGGCGATGACGCCGCCAGGATGCCCGAGGCAATCAAGGGCGCGATGCTGTCCTGCATTATTTCCGACACGCTGGAATTTCGCTCCCCCACCACCACCGATGCCGACCGCGACGTGGTGGCCACACTGGCCGCCGATCTGGGCATCGACGTCACTGCCTACGCGGCCGAGATGTTCGCCGCAAAATCCGATATCTCGCGTTTCTCAGATGCCGAGCTTTTGCGGATGGACAGCAAGGAATTTACCGTCCAAGGCACCAAATTCCGTGTCTCGGTTCTGGAAACCACCTCGCCCGACACGGTTCTTGCGCGCAAACCCGGTCTAATGCAGGCCATGGCCACGGTCGCCCAGGAAGATGGCGTCGATCAGGTGCTGCTGTTTGTTGTCGACATTCTGAATGAGCAAAGCACCATGCTGATCCCGAATGCGTTTACCAAACAAGTGGCCGAGGCCAGCTTTGCCACTGCCTGCGGCGACGCCGACAGCGTGGTTTTGCCCGGTGTCGTGAGCCGCAAGAAACAGATCATCCCCAACCTGACACTCTGACCCCCGCGCCACCAGATTTCAACCTGTCAAAGGGGCGGCCCTGGGGCTGCCTCTTGGCATATGCGTGGCCCCATATCGCCCTGCCCTGCGCTGATCCAGGCAAGCCTCAGAAGGAATCACTGACCAATTGGTCAAAATCGGGCATGATCCCGCATATCAATAATATGATACGATCAGGAGGGTTCCCCCATGGCATTCATCATCGACCGCCGCGCGTTTCTGGCAGGCAGCGCCAGCTTCATCGCCTTGCACCCGTTCTCGGCCAATGCGCAGGCCGGTCAGGCGCATCTGCGGATCATGGAAACCACCGATCTGCATGTGCATGTCTTCCCCTATGATTATTATGGCGACCGCCCCGTAGATACCCTGGGCCTGTCGCGCACCGCGACGCTGATTCAGGCGGTGCGCGATGAAAGCACCAATTCGATGCTGATCGACAATGGCGATTTCCTGCAAGGCAACCCGATGGGTGATTACATCGCCTATGAGCGCGGCATGGCCGAGGGCGACACCCACCCCATCATCAATGCGATGAACACGCTCGGCTATCAGGCCTCGACCCTTGGCAATCACGAATTCAACTATGGGCTGAGCTTTTTGCTGAACTCGGTCGCGGGGGCCAATTTCCCGGTGGTCTCGGCCAATGTGGTGCGCGAAATGGGGGCCTCCCCGCGTGACGACACCACCCTGCTGCCGCCCTATGTGATCATCGATCATCAGGTCACCGATGGTGCCGGTGTGGCCCATGACATCCGCATCGGGCTGATCGGGTTCGTGCCGCCACAGATCATGAACTGGGACCGCCGCCATCTGGAGGGCAACGTCCAGACCCGTGACATCGTCGATACCGCGCGCGCCTATGTGCCGCAAATGCGCGAGGACGGCGCCGATCTGATCATCGCGCTCAGCCATTCCGGCATTGGCGAGGCCGATCATATCGACGGCCAGGAAAACGCCTCGATCCCGCTGGCCGCCGTGGACGGCATTGATGCCATCCTGACCGGCCACCACCACCGCGTGTTCCCCGGACCCAACTATGCCGAAACGGCCGGCGTCGATACTGAGGCCGGCACGATCATGGGCAAACCGGCCACCATGGCCGGGTTCTGGGGCTCGCATATGGGCCTGATCGACCTGATGCTGGAAAATGACGGCGGCACCTGGCGGATCGTGGCCCATGAAAGCGAAGCGCGGCCGATTTCGATGCGCAACGAAGACCGCTCGATCACGCCGCTGGTCGATAGCGTGGCCTCGGTCGAGGCCGCCGCACAGGCCGAGCATGAGGCAACCCTGGCCTATGTCCGGCGCGCCGTCGGCCGGACCGAGGCCCCGCTGCACAGCTATTTCGCGCTGGTGGCCGATGATCCATCGGTGCAGATCGTGTCGATTGCCCAGATGTGGTATATTGAGCAGATGATGGCGGGCACCGAATATGAGGGCCTGCCGATCCTGTCGGCCGCCGCCCCCTTCAAGGCCGGTGGCCGGGGCGGGCCGTCCTATTACACCGATGTGCCGGTGGGCGATGTGGCGATCCGCAATGTGGCCGATCTCTACCTCTACCCCAACACCGTGCGCGCGGTGCTGATCACAGGCGAGGAATTGCAGGGCTGGCTGGAACGCTCTGCCGGTATCTTCAACCAGATCACCCCGGGTGAGGCCGATCAGGTGCTGCTGAACAATGATTTCCCGTCCTATAATTTTGACGTGATCGACGGCGTGCAATACCAGATCGACCTGAGCCAGCCATCGCGGTTCACCACACGGGGCGAGCCGCTGAACCCGGAGGCCAGCCGCATCGTCAACCTCACTTACAATGGCGCGCCGGTGACCCCGGACATGCAGTTCATCGTCGCCACAAACAATTACCGCGCCGGCGGCGGCGGGTCTTTCCCCGGCGCATCGCCCGAAACGGTGATCTTTGAAGGCCCCGACACCAACCGCGACGTGATCGTGCGCTATATCGTGGAACAGGGAAGCATCAACCCTGCCGCCGATGCCAACTGGTCCTTCGCGCCGCTGCCCGGAACCTCGGTGCTGTTCGATACCGGCCCGGCGGCTGCACCCTATGCAGATAGCGTGCCCGGCGTGTCGATCGAGCCTGCGGGCGACGGCCCCGACGGCTTTGCACGGTTCCGCATCTCGCTCTGAGGCGCAATATGAGGGGGGAAGAAAACAGCTTCCCCCTTCATCTTGGCGAAAATACCTCCGGGGGTTTGGGGGTGGAACCCCCAAGCTTCCTTTCCAATCCGCGCGCGGCCCTCTAAGGAAATCCAAGCTTTTCCCGAAGAGGTCGAACCATGACTCAGATTATCCGTTCGCTCGCTGACATCTCCGACCGCTACGATGTGCTTTACTGCGATCTCTGGGGCTGCCTGCATGACGGCTACACGCCTTTCACAGAGGCGGTTGCGGCATTGCGCGGCTTCAAGGCGCGCGGCGGCACGGTGTTGCTTTTGACCAATTCGCCACGCCCGCGGGCGCAGGTCGAACAGCAATTGGAGGAAATCGGCGTGCCGCGCGATTGCTGGGATATCATCGCCTCATCGGGCGACAGCGCGCGGGCCGCGATGCTGCGCGGGCTGGTCGGCCGCAAGGTGTGGTTTGTCGGTGATCCTTCCGATCACGGATTTTTTGCCCCGATGCAGATCGTGGGCTCAGAACCCGAGATCACCAAGGTGGCGCTGGAGGAGGCCGAGGGGATCGTCTGCACCGGCCCCTTCGATCCAAGGGCCGACCCGTCCGTGCTGCGGCCGCAATTTCTGGTTGCCAAGGCGCGCGGGCTGAAATTGCTCTGCGCCAATCCCGATATCGTTGTCGATCGGGGCGAAACCCGTGAATGGTGCGCCGGCGCTTTGGCGGCGCTTTATACCGAAATGGGCGGCGAGAGCCTCTATTTCGGCAAACCGCACGCGCCCATCTACGAGCTGGCCCGAATGCGCCTGGCCCAGATCGGCGTCGATCCGGACCCGGACCGGGTGCTGGCCGTTGGCGATGGCATCCGCACCGATATTCTGGGCGCGCTTGGCGATGCGACAGATACGCTTTTCATCACCGGCGGGCTGGCACGCACCGAGACCGGCACCGGCACCGGGCGGGACCCGGATTCGGAAAAACTGCGCGCCTATCTGGATGAGGCACAGATTGCTGCGACCTATTCCATCGGATATCTACGGTAGCAAAGCAATATAGTTTCGATATGGATGCGAGTGGGGATTTTTAATTACTTCTGCATTGCAGCATTCATCAATATCCGTTATCATTTCGGCACATGGCTGACAGGATTCCGGATATGCTCGATAACTTCCCCCGTGGCACGATCTGTATCGAAGATATCGAGATCGGCATGACCCGGCATCTTCTGAAAGAAGTGACGGATCGGGATATCGAACTTTTTGCCGAAATATCCACCGATCACAACCCGGTGCATCTGGATGACGCCTATGCGCAGGACACGATCTTTGAGGGGCGCATTGCGCATGGCATGCTGACGGCGGGGTTGATCTCGGCCGTGATCGGCGAGCAATTGCCCGGCCATGGCACGGTCTATCTGGGCCAGACACTGAAATTTCTGGCCCCCGTGCGCCCCGGCGATATGGTGCGCGCGGAAGTGACGGTGACCGAGATGGATATCGGCAGGCGCCGGGTGGCGATGGCGACAGAGTGCACCATCGAAGGCAAGCCGGTGCTGCGCGGTGAGGCCATCGTGTTGGCCCCGTCGCGGAAATTCGATTGACCGGGTAAGTTATTGCAAGGCGATTTCGCCGCGCCTTTGGCGCGCCGATCCGGGTGGGGGCCAGCCCGTCGCCATTTTCGCTCGGACCAATGGCGCAACAATGCCAACCCCCCGAGGTATTTTCGCCAAGATGAACAGGCAGAGTTGCCCTTGCCGAAAGTGCCGGATAATTCGGGGCCATGAGAATCCTGCGCGACTATCAATATGCTTTGCCAGAAGACCGGGGCGCGTCAGCCGCCATCGGGAATTTCGACGGTGTGCATCTGGGCCATCAGTATGTGATCGACCGCGCCCGCGTCGATGGGCTGCCGCTTGGGCTGCTGACATTCGAGCCGCATCCACGCGAGTTTTTTGCCTCCGGCACCCCGCCTTTCCGGCTGATGAATGCCGAGGCGCGGGCCCACCGGCTGCAAAAACTGGGGGTTGATATCCTGTATGAACTGCCCTTCAACGCGGCCCTTTCGGGGCTGAGTGCCGAAGATTTCGCGCGCGATGTGCTGGCCGGCGGTCTGGGTTTGAAGCGGGTTATCGTCGGCGCTGATTTCTGTTTCGGAAAGGGCCGCAAGGGAACCGTGGCAATGCTGAGCGATCTGGGCCGCGATCTGGGATTTGCGGTCGATATCGTGCCCATCCTGCATGGCGATCTGGGCGCGATATCCTCGACCAATATCCGGCGCGCCTTGAGCGAGGGCCACCCCCGCGACGCCGCCGCCATGTTGGGCCACTGGCACCGGATCGAAGGCCCGGTGGTGCATGGCGAAAAACGCGGCCGGCAATTGGGATACCCCACCGCCAATATGAGGCTTGATGGGCTGCATTTGCCCAAACTTGGCGTCTACGCGGTGCTGGTCGATGTGCTCAACGGCACCCATCCCGGCCATTATCATGGCGTGGCCTCGCTTGGTGTGCGGCCGATGTTCAATGGCGATGCGCCCAATCTGGAAACCTTTCTGTTTGATTTCTCGGGCGATCTTTACGGCTGCGATCTGTCAATCGCGCTGGTCGAATATTTGCGACCCGAGTTGAAATTCGACGGGCTGGAGCAGCTGGTCACGCAGATGGATGCCGATAGCGAACAGGCCCGCGCCATTCTGAAGGCTCTGCCATGAGGCCCGATTTCTGGCGACGCTTTCCGCTTTCGAAACTGACCGGCCAAGAATGGGAGGCGCTATGCGATGGCTGCGGCAAATGTTGCCTGAACAAGCTGGAGGATGAGGCGACCGCAGAGGTCGCGCTGACCTGTGTGGCCTGCCGGTTGCTGGATGACCAGACCTGCCGCTGCGGGCAATATGACATCCGCAAGATGCTGGTGCCCGAATGCATTCAACTGACGCCAGACACCATGGCCGATGTCGCCTATTTCATGCCCGAAACCTGCGCCTACCGGCTGCTGCATGAGGGCAAGCCGCTTTATCACTGGCACCCGCTGGTCTCGGGCGATCCCGAAAGCGTGCACCAGGCCGGTGTCTCGGTGCGCGGGCTTTCGGTGCCCGAATTCGAAGTGCCAGAGGAAGACTGGGAAGATTATATCATAGAGGAACCGGGCATATGATGTTTGCATCCGACAATATGGGCCCCGCCGCGCCCGAGATCATGGCGGCGGTTTTGCGTGCCAATCAGGGCCACCACATGCCCTATGGCGCGGATGCGTTCACCGATGGCGCGGTGCAGAAACTGCGCGATCTGTTCGAAGCACCCGAGGCGGCGGTGCATCTGATCTCGACCGGCACCGCCGCCAATGCCGTCGCTTTGGCCGCCCTCGCCAATCCCTGGGACGCGATATTCGTGCACCGGATTGCCCATGCCGAAGAGGATGAATGCGGCGCGCCGGAGTTCTATTCCGGCGGGGCCAAACTGACCCTGATTGATGGCCCGGACGGCAAGATCGACCCCGCCGCCCTGCGCGAGGCCATCATGCTGACGGCTGACCGCGGCGTCAGGGGGGTGCAATGCGGCCCCGTCAGCATCACCAATATCACCGAGATCGGGACGATCTATTCGCTGGAGGAAATTCGAGCCATCACCGATATCGCCAAATCCTTTGGCCTGAAAACCCATCTTGATGGGGCCCGGTTTGCCAATGCCTGCGCCGCGCTGAACTGCACCCCGGCCGAGATGAGCTGGAAAGCCGGCATAGATGCGGTCAGCTTTGGCGGCACCAAGAACGGCTGTATCGGGGTCGAGGCGATCATCTTCTTTGATCCGGCCAAATCCTGGGAGCTGGAGCTGCGACGCAAGCGCGGCGCGCATCTGGCCTCGAAATTCCGTTTCCTGTCAGCGCAGATGGAGGCCTATGCCAGCGATGGGTTGTGGCTGCGGCTGGCCCGCGCCGCCAATGCGCGCTGCGCCGAACTGGTGGCCGGTTTGCGCGATGTGCCCGGCGCGACAATCGAGGCGGAACCGGCCGGAAACATGGTCTTTGCCCACCTGCCGCGCGCAGCCCATCGCCGGGCGATGGAGGCAGGCGCGCAATATTACCTCTTTCCCGCTGACAGCAGCCTGGATGGCCCCGATGATGCGTTGATCCGCTGTCGGTTCGTCTGTGACTGGTCCTGCACTTCAGACAGCGTGCAAACCTTGCTGGCACATTTCAGGGGCTGACACGCGCCAGATGGCCCGCAATGGCATCTGCGACCGGGGCGGGATGGGTGATCGGGGCCATGTGACCCGCGCCGGGGATCTGGCAGCGTGTGGTATCGGGCATGTCCCGCTCCATCCGGCCGAGGATCGCTTCAATCACCGGCGGGCAATCGCCGCCCGCCATCAGCAATGTGGGTGCCGCCACCTGCCCAAGACGCGGGACCAGCGCCGCACTGTCACCAAACAGCGCCGGCGCGGCGGCATCAATCAGATGGATACGGGCGGCCATATAGGCCTGTTGATGCGCCGGCAGATCATCGAAATTCGCGCCGCTGCCCCAAAGTTTGAGAAACTGCCGGGTGACCGCGACCCGATCCCGTTGCGTCACGGCCATGCCAAGCCCCATTTCCGCGTCCTGATGCGGGGTGAAAGTGCCACTGCCCTTTGCGGCTGCGAACAGAACCGGCTCGATCAGGGTCAGGCTGCGGATGCGGTCGGGCATCTCGATGGCCAGCCGCAGCGCCAGCGTGGCACCGAAACTGTGGCCCACGGCGTCAAAGCGGCCCGGGGGCAGACAGGGGAGCACCGCCGCAAGACATTGGTCATGCAGATCACGGCTGGGGTCGTATTCCGGCCCCTTCCCATGGCCCACCAGATCGGGCGCTGTCAGTCTCAGGCCGCCGGGCAACGCGTTTGCCACGCCTGTCCAGGCCGCGCCCTGCGCCAGCGAACAATGCAGCATCAGGACGTCGCGCGCACCGTCGCCCCAATGCCGGGCCGCAGCACTCACAGCTTGCCGGACAGATACAGATCCAGATCCTCCAGCCGGTCCTGCCCCCAGAAATGCGCCGCCCCGTCGACCACGAAGAAAGGCGCGCCAAAGACATTCGCGGCGACCGCATCTTCCAGATTATGGCCATATTCATCGGCCGCGGCCAACATGCCCTTATCGGCCAGATCGGGATCAAACCCGGTCTCGCTCAGGGCGGCGCGGATCACCTCATCCTGGGCGATGTCCTTTTCTTCGGCCCAGACCGCGCGGCCAAGCGCGAAGACCAGCCCGCCCAGATCACCGCCGCCGGTCTTTTGCGCCGTGATCAGCGCATAGGAGGCGGGCGCGGGATTGGTCGGAAAAAACATCGGTTTCTCATTCAGCGGCAGCCCCGCCCTGGCCGCCTGTCGGCGCAGATCCTGCAACCGGTAAGCCTGGCGCGCCGGATGCCGCTCATTGGGGGCGGTGCCGCCGGTGCGGGCAAAAAGCGCCAAAAGATCGAGCGGCTTATAGGTGATGTCTGCCCCGTGGCTTGAGGCAATCTCGGGAACCCGCTGCCCGGTCAGATAGCTATAGGGCGACAGCGGCGTGAAATAGATGTCGATATGGGCCAATTTGACCTCCCGTTTGGACTTTCCCGAACGGTAGCCGGATGCTAGGGGGTGTCAACGTTTCACCAGCGCTGCCTTGAGGAAACCCTGCCCATGCCCGCGACCGACCCCAAGCTGATTTCCGGCAATGCCAACCGCCCCCTGGCCGAGGCCATTGCCCGCCGCATGACCCTGCACCGGGGCATGTCCGTCAGTCTGGTCGATGCGCGCGTGGAACGCTTCAACGATCAGGAGATCTTTGTCGAGGTCTATGAAAACGTCCGCGGCGAGGACATGTTCATCATTCAAAGCACGTCGAACCCGGCCAATGACAATCTGATGGAACTGCTGATCATGGCCGATGCGCTGCGCCGGTCGTCGGCGGCGCGCATCACCGCCGTGATCCCCTATTTCGGATATGCGCGCCAGGACCGCCGCACCAAGGCGCGCACGCCCATTTCGGCCAAGCTGGTGGCCAACATGATCGTGCGGGCGGGCATCGAACGGGTGCTGACGATGGATCTGCACGCTACCCAGATTCAGGGTTTTTTCGATATTCCGGTTGATAACCTCTATGCCTCGCCGGTCTTTGCGCTGGATATCCTGCATCATTTCCAGGGTGCGACCGACGATATCATGGTGATCTCGCCCGATGTCGGCGGTGTGGCGCGCGCCCGCGAACTGGCCAAACGGATCAACGCACCGCTCTCCATCGTCGACAAGCGCCGCGAGAAAGCCGGCGAGATTGCCGAGATGACCATCATCGGTAATGTCGCCGGCAAGAAATGCATCATTGTCGATGACATGATCGACACCGCCGGGACGCTGTGCAAGGCCGCCGAAGTGCTGATGGCGCAGGGTGCCTCCGAGGTGCACGCCTATATCACCCATGGCGTGATGTCGGGCCCGGCGGTCGAGCGGATCACCAATTCGGTGATGAAGTCGCTGGTGATCACCGATTCGATCGAGGCCACGTCGGAAACGCTCGCCGCTCCCAATATCCGCATCGTTCCGATGGCCCCGATGTTCGCGCAGGCGATCCTGAACACATGGAATGGCACATCCGTGTCGTCGCTGTTTCAAGGTGAGACGCTGGCACCGATCTATGAGGGCATGTATTCGCGGGGGTGATGTGCCGTTTGCGGGGATCTTGCCTGATTTCGCCGGGTCAAGGTCGCATAAATTCAGGCCTCGATTGGCCGGTGTTTAAACGCCACCATGGTGATCCAGATCCAAACGGCTATGCGCAGCACCATCGCGCCGACTGTGCGCATCTCATAGGCCCCGCCCTGAAACACGACGACGCCGAAGGCGACAAAGACAGCGGCGGTCGTAACCAATATGGCAATAGACAGCCCTGCCGCCCATGCGCGACGCGCGATCAGCCCAATTCCCGCCAGGACATAGGCAATACCGGCGAAGAAATTGAACCACAGGACGAAGGGAACGGCATCGCCGGCTGCGGCGCGCGCCTCTGCGCCCGCAAACAACACGCGGCCTCCTGAAATGACTGTTAAGACACCGAACACAATCGCGACAATGGCCGCAATCCACAGGTGGGTTTTCCGTTGGCTGGACATATTCTGAGCCTCTCCTGATGAACAAGAGCGGTCCGCGGAAACTGCCAGGTTCCGGCAGTCGTGATGCGGGGCCGCATTGTCGATTTTGGTATGATTGGGCGGTTTGTGAAATGTCGCTATTGTCACAGGCGGAAAATTTGGCGCGTCGCCTCAATACAAATCCCAGTCATCCTCGTGCAGCAACTCTCCGATCGCCATCCAGTCGGCGCGCACGCGGGCGATCTTGCTGTCTTCCCAGGTGGTGAGCACCAGTTCAAACCCGTCACGGCGCACATTGCGGGCGCGCAGATCAATCCGGTGATTGGTGCTGATATCCATATCCCACATCGACAGGGAAACATGGACCATCGGCGGGGTGCTGTATTTGTCGCTGAAACGCACCTGATGCCAGGCCTCACGCGGGCCGGTGCCGGTCCACATGTCACCACCGGTGTCATAATCCTCGAACATCACCTCGCTGCCCTGGGCGATGCCGATCAGGTTGTTTCTCAGGCGTTTCATTCAGTCATCACATCCGTTCGCGTCATAATCTGCGAAATGATTGCGGCTGCAATAGGGAAATATTCGACCATGTTGCAGGTGATAGCGCCCCGCCAGATGATCTGGCGGGGCGCTATCGGTGTCGGATCCTGACGGAATGGGCCTATTCCATGTCCTGCATCAGCTGAACCAGGTCCGAGACGAATTTCTCGGCCACATCCCTTTGCGCCGCTTCGGCACCCGATGCCGCCGCGCGGGCCTCTTCCAGCACCGATGTCAGATCATCCTTGGTGATCTCATCCCCGGCATGGGCGCGTTCGGCGATCACCGAGACCGAGGCGTCGGTGATTTCGACAAATCCTGCCGTAACCACATAGGATTTGTCACCCTCAGTCGACTGCACCCGGACCACACCGGGGCGCAGGGCCGCGATCACCGGGCTGTGGCCCGGCATCGCCGTCATATCGCCATCGGCCCCCGGTATCTGCACCGCGGTGGCGGTGAAAGACGCCAGCCGCTTTTCCGGGGATACGAGGTCGAATTGCATATTATCTGCCATCGGGCCCTCCTCAGGCGGCTTCTGCGGCCAGGCGTTCGGCTTTTGCGATCACGTCGTCGATGCCGCCGACCATGTAGAAGGCCGCTTCGGGAAGGTGGTCATATTCGCCGGCAACCACGGCCTTGAACGACGCGATGGTTTCGTCCAGCGGAACCTGCACACCGTCAAAACCGGTAAAGACCTTGGCGACATCGAAGGGCTGGCTGAGGAACCGCTCGATCTTGCGGGCGCGGGTCACGGCCAGTTTGTCATCCTCGCTGAGTTCATCCATGCCCAGAATGGCGATGATGTCCTGCAGGGATTTATAGCGCTGAAGCACCTGCTGCACGTCGGTGGCAACCTTGTAATGCTCTTCGCCGATGATCAGCGGATCCAGCAGCCGCGAGGTCGATCCAAGCGGATCCACAGCCGGGTAGATGCCTTTTTCCGAAATGGCACGATCCAGAACCGTGGTCGCATCAAGGTGGGCAAAGGACGTGGCCGGCGCGGGGTCGGTCAAGTCATCGGCCGGCACATAGACGGCCTGCACGGACGTGATGGAGCCTGATTTGGTCGAGGAAATCCGTTCCTGCATCGCACCCATATCGGTGGCCAGCGTCGGCTGGTAGCCCACGGCAGAGGGGATACGGCCCAACAGCGCGGACACTTCCGACCCGGCCTGCGTGAAGCGGAAGATGTTGTCGACAAAGAACAACACGTCCGACCCGGTATCGTCACGGAACTGTTCGGCCAGCGTCAGACCGGACAGGGCCACCCGCATACGTGCCCCCGGAGGCTCGTTCATCTGGCCATAGACCAGCGCGATTTTCGATTCAGGCAGGTTATCGGGAACGATAACGCCGGATTCGATCATCTCGTGATAGAGGTCGTTGCCCTCACGGGTCCGTTCCCCAACACCGGCAAACACCGACACGCCCGAATGCACCTTGGCGATGTTGTTGATCAGTTCCATGATCAGAACTGTCTTGCCCACACCGGCACCGCCGAAAAGACCGATCTTGCCGCCTTTGGTATAGGGGGCCAGCAGGTCGATCACCTTGATACCGGTGGTCAGGATCTCGGTTTCGGTGGATTGTTCGTCAAAAGCCGGGGCGTCGCCATGAATGGCGCGACGCTCGGTTGCGCCGACATCGCCTTTTTCGTCCACCGGGTCACCGACCACATTCAGGATGCGGCCAAGGGTGGCGGTGCCCACGGGCATCGAAATCGGCCCGCCCTGGTCGGTCACGGTGGCCCCGCGCACCAGACCTTCGGTGGCGTCCATCGCAATGGTGCGCACGGTGTTTTCGCCCAGATGCTGCGCCACTTCCAGAACCAGCGGCCTGCCGTTGTTTTCCGTGGTCAGCGCGTTGAGGATCTTGGGCAGTTCATCTTCAAACTGCACGTCAACGACGGCGCCGATGACCTGCGTGATTTTTCCGACTGCATTTGCCATGTCGTTAAGTCTCCGGTTCTTAGAGCGCTTCTGCGCCCGAGATAATTTCGATCAGCTCGTTGGTGATGACAGCCTGACGCGAGCGGTTGTATTTGATCGTCAGTTTGTCGATCATGTCGCCCGCGTTGCGCGTGGCGTTATCCATCGCCGACATCCGTGCGCCCTGTTCAGAGGCACCATTTTCCAGAAGCGCCGAGAAGATCTGCGTTGCCACACCACGCGGCAGCAGGTCTTCCAATATGGCCTCTTCCGAGGGTTCATAATCATACAGCGTGGAGGCCGCGTCAGCGCCTTCCTCGAACACCGCCGGAATGATCTGCGTTGCCGTCGGAATCTGGCTGATCACCGACTGAAAGCGGCTGAAGAAGATCGTGGCCACGTCGAATTCACCGGCGTCAAAGCGTTTCAGGATATCGCCCGCTATTTCGGCGGCATTGGCGTAGCCCACCCGCTTGACCTCGGTCAGATCGACATGCGCAACCATCAGGTCTTCATATTCCCGCTTCAGCTGTTCGCGGCCCTTTTTGCCCACGGTCAGCAGCTTGACGGTCTTGCCCGCGCCCTGCAATTCGGTGATCCGGGTGCGCACCAGGCGCACGATGGACGAATTGAAGCCGCCACACAGGCCGCGTTCAGAGGTCATCACCACCAGAAGATGGGTCTGATCCGCGCCCGAGCCTACCAGAAGGCGCGGCGCATCTGGCGAATTTCCGACAGATGCCGCCAAGCCGCCCATGACGGCCAGCATACGTTCGGCATAAGGGCGCCCGGCCTCTGCCGCTTCCTGCGCACGGCGCAGTTTTGCGGCAGCGACCATCTGCATCGCCTTGGTGATCTTGCGGGTCGATTTGACCGACGCGATCCGATTTTTTAGAACCTTGAGGTTTGGCATTGCCTAAGCCCCCTTATGCGAAATCGGCGGCGTAATCGTTGAGGGCTGCCTTGATCTTGTCCTCAAGCTCACCTTTGACCTTGCGGTCGTTATTGGTGATGTCATCCAGCAGATCCTGGTTCTTGCCACGCAGATGCGACAGCAGGCCAGCCTCAAACCGGCCAACCTCTTTTACATCGACATTATCAAGGTAACCATTGGTCCCTGCATAGATGACGCAAACGATCTCGGCGTTGGTCAGCGGCGAATACTGCGCCTGCTTCATCAGTTCGGTCAGGCGGGCACCACGGGCCAGCAGACGTTGTGTTGACGCATCAAGATCGGATCCGAACTGTGCGAATGCCGCCATTTCACGGTATTGCGCAAGGCTCAGCTTCACCGGGCCAGCAACAGAAGACATCGCCTTGGTCTGGGCCGATGACCCAACCCGGGATACCGAAAGACCGGTGTTCACGGCCGGGCGGATGCCCTGATAGAACAGCTCGGTTTCCAGGAAGATCTGGCCGTCGGTGATCGAGATCACGTTGGTCGGGATAAAGGCCGACACGTCGCCGCCTTGGGTTTCGATGATCGGCAGCGCGGTCAGCGACCCGGAGCCGTGATCCTCGTTCAGTTTCGCGGACCGTTCCAGCAGACGCGAGTGCAGATAGAAAACATCGCCCGGATAGGCTTCACGCCCCGGCGGACGGCGCAGCAGCAGCGACATCTGGCGATAGGACACGGCCTGTTTGGAAAGGTCATCATAGATGATCAGCGCATGGCGGCCATTGTCGCGGAAGAACTCGGCCATCGCGGTGGCGGCATAGGGGGCCAGGAACTGCAACGGCGCGGGGTCCGATGCGGTGGCTGCCACAATGATGGAATATTCCAGCGCGCCGCTTTCTTCCAGCTTCTTGACCAGCTGCGCCACGGTGGACCGCTTCTGGCCGATCGCCACATAGATGCAGTAGAGCTTCTTGCTCTCGTCATCGCCGGCGGCCTCATTATAGGATTTCTGGTTCAGGATCGTGTCCAGCGCCACCGCGGTCTTGCCGGTCTGGCGGTCACCGATGATCAGCTCGCGCTGGCCCCGGCCGATCGGGATCATGGCATCGACCGATTTCAACCCGGTCGCCATCGGTTCATGCACCGATTTGCGCGGGATGATACCGGGGGCCTTCACATCGGCCACGCGGCGCTCAGAGGCCTCGATCGGGCCTTTGCCGTCAATCGGATTGCCCAGACCATCGACCACGCGGCCCAGCAGGCCATTGCCCGCCGGCACATCGACGATGGAATTGGTGCGCTTGACGATGTCACCTTCCTTGATGTCCCGGTCAGAGCCGAAAATCACGACACCCACATTGTCGCTTTCCAGGTTCAGGGCCATGCCCATGATGCCACCGGGAAATTCGACCATTTCACCGGCCTGGCAGTTGTCCAGACCGTAAACGCGGGCAATACCGTCGCCCACGCTCAGCACACGGCCAACTTCGGCAACTTCCGCGTCCTGACCAAAGCTTTTGATCTGCTCTTTCAGGATCGCAGAGATCTCGGCTGCTTGGATACTCATTTATCCGACCTCTTTCATGGTGTTCTGGAGAGAGTTGAGCTTGGAGCGGATCGACGTGTCGATCATCTTCGAGCCCACCTTAACGACAAGACCGCCGATGATACCCTCATCAACGGTCGCATTCAGTTTCACTTGCTTGCCAATCGCGGCGGCCAGCGTTTTCGCCAGCTTGTCGGATTGGGTTTTCGTCAGGGCCTTGGCCGAAGTCACATCGGCGACAATCTCGCCTTTATGATCGGCAATCAGGTCGCGCAGCTTGGCCATCAGCGCGGGCACCACAAAGAGGCGGCGCTTGGTGGCCATCAGCTTCAGCGTGTTGCCCAGGATCGGCCCCAGGCCCATCGCGCTGGCAACGGCACTGATACCGGCCTGCATATCGGCGCGGGAATAGATCGGGGAATTCAGCAGATCGCGCAGGTCGGCGCTATCGGCCATGGCAGATTCCAGCATGCCAAGATCGCCCTCCAGCGCAGGCAGGGCATTTTCCTCCTGCGCGAGGTCAAAAACCGCCGTGGCATAACGCAACGCTATGCCGGATGAAATCGAAGCTGGTTCGGACACGTCCACCCTTCCGATATTGAGGCCGGGTTCATGCGCAAAGCATGCCCGGCAGTTTTGTCGTTGAGAGCGGAACTTGTCCCCCGCCCATAGAAATCGCGCAGGATGTAGCAGAGGTGTCTTAGACCTGCAACACAAACGGGCAGGCTCGATTTTCCGGCAACAGGGCCGATTCTTAAGGGGCGCAGCGCAATCCCGCACCCTGCGACGCTTTGAAGCTGACAAAAACACTGAACTTTTCTGTGGATAACTCCCAGGTCACAGAGCACGGCCGGCCATGGCGCAGATTTGCATGCCGAAACTATCCCAAATTGCGATTCGCCGGGCGCGGGGCGGCATCCAGAATGCGCAGCGGGCGGCGCACACGTTCAGCCAGGCCAGGCCGGGTCGGCGCATAGGTCTGCTTGCTGGCCTCCAGCAAGATCACGCCGCCGGCGTAATAATTCGACATCTTGCGGCCCATGCGCTCCACCAGCTCGGCACTGCGCAACCAGAACGCTGCATGGCTTGGCGGGGCGAACAGGGCGGCCCGGTGGCGTCCGGGCTCGAACCCGTGGCTGCGCAGCTGCGCCTCGAGCTGACCAAGCGTATAGGGCCTGCCGAAGCCGAACGGCGTGCCGTCGCGCCGCGCCCACAGCCCGCCCCGGTTCGGCACGATGAACAGCGCCCGACCGCCCGGGGCCAGCACCCGGTAGCATTCCTCCAGCACAGATGACGGGTGTGGCGTGGTTTCCAGCCCGTGCATGCAGATCAGCTTATCCGCCATGCCCGCCGATAACGGCCATTTGGATTCGTGGCACAGAACCGAGACATTGGCCCCGCCCGGTGGCCAGGGCATCACCCCCTGCGCGCCCGGCATCAAGGCCAGCACCCGCGCTGCCTGCCCCAGATAGGGCCGCATCAGCGGCGCGGCAAAGCCGAACCCCACCATCACCTCGCCGCGCGCTTCGGGCCAGAACGCCACCACCTGATCGCGCACCGATTTCTGCGCGATGCGGCCAAGCCGGGTCCGGTAATAGAACTGGCGCAGGTCCAGCACATCGAGATGCATTGCAACCCTTTCAGGTTTGGGCGACGGTTCTGGTCAAGCTAAGCACGCCGAAAGGATTAATCCATGCCCCTTGAGATTGTGACAATCCCCTGCCTGTCCGACAATTACGCCTTTTTGCTCCATGATGCCCAAACCGGCGCGACCGGGGTGGTCGATGTGCCCGAGGCGGCGCCGATACGGGCCGCATTGGCGGCGCGCGGCTGGACGCTGAGCGATATCCTGATCACGCATCACCACTGGGACCATATCAGCGGCGTCGACGACCTGATCACCGCAAACGACATTGCGATCTGGGGCAATCGGGCCGATGCCGAACGCCTGCCGCCGCTGACCCATGCGCTCAACCCCGGCGACGCCGTGACCATCGGTGTCGAGGCCGGCACCATGATGGATGTCTCGGGCCACACCATCGGCCATGTCGCCTTTCATTTCCCCGCCTCAGCCGCCGTTTTCACCGCTGACAGCCTGATGGCGCTTGGCTGCGGGCGGCTGTTTGAAGGCACCGCCCTCCAGATGTTCGAAAGTCTGGGCCGCCTGGCCGCGCTGCCGCCCGAGACCAACGTCTTTTCCGGCCATGAATATACCGAAGCCAACGCCAAATTCGCGCTGACCATTGAACCCGACAATCCTGACCTTATCTTGCGTCATGACGCGATTGGTGCCGCGCGCAGTGCCGGCCGCCCCACCGTTCCCTCCACTTTGCGCGAAGAACTGGCCACAAATCCGTTCCTGCGCAGCCACATAACCGCAATAAAAAACCGGCTTGGCATGGCCGATGCCGGTGACCCTGAGATTTTTGCCGAAATTAGGGCACGCAAGGACAAATTCTGATGACGTTGCCGGAATGACCCGCATGTGCGGCTCAAATTCTTCACAAAACGGAAATTGATGCCGCGAAAGGCAAGAATTGATCAGAATTACCTTGAACTACGGTCAAGAAAACCGAACCTTAATGATATGAGGCCACAGTCGGTCAGGCGCGCCCCCTTCCTCGCCGAACCGGTTCAACGAAAGGAGCACTGGTAGTGCCGTCGTTTTCAAACACTCTTGAGCAGGCCATTCACGCGGCGTTGGCGCAGGCCAATGCACGCCGTCATGAACTCGCCACCCTGGAACATCTGCTGCTCGCCCTGCTGGATGAGCCGGACGCGCTGAAGGTCATGCAGGCCTGCGGCGTCGATATCGACATTCTGCGCGAAAGCCTGGTGACGTTCATCGACGATGACCTGTCGACGCTGGAAACCGATGTCGAAGGCTCCGAGGCGGTGCCGACCGCCGCCTTCCAGCGCGTCATTCAGCGCGCCGCGATCCATGTGCAAAGCTCGGGCCGGACCGAAGTGACCGGGGCCAATGTGCTGGTGGCGATCTTTGCCGAACGCGAATCGAACGCCGCTTTCTTTTTGCAGGAACAGGACATGACCCGCTATGACGCGGTCAATTTCATCGCCCATGGCGTCGCCAAGGACCCGTCCTTTGGCGAAGCGCGCCCGGTGACCGGGGCCAGCGACATGGAAGAAGACGCCGTCCGCAATGATGCCGCACCCGAGGCTGAGGCCAAGGAAAGCGCATTGGCGAAATACTGCGTCGATCTGAATGCCAAATCGCTGAAGGGCGATGTTGATCCGCTGATCGGCCGCGACCAGGAGGTTGAACGCTGCATTCAGGTGCTCTGCCGCCGGCGCAAGAACAACCCGCTTCTGGTGGGCGATCCCGGGGTTGGCAAAACCGCCATCGCCGAAGGCCTGGCGCGCAAGATCGTGCAGGGCGAAACGCCTGAGGTGCTGTCGGGGGCCACGATCTTTTCGCTCGATCTGGGCGCGCTGCTGGCCGGAACCCGCTATCGCGGCGATTTCGAGGAACGCCTCAAGGCGGTGGTGAACGAGCTTGAGGAACACCCCGATGCGGTTCTCTTCATCGACGAGATTCATACCGTCATCGGGGCCGGCGCGACATCGGGCGGGGCGATGGATGCCTCCAACCTGCTGAAACCCGCGTTGCAGGGTGGCAAGCTGCGCTGCATGGGCTCGACCACCTACAAGGAATTTCGTCAGCATTTCGAAAAGGACCGCGCCCTGTCGCGCCGGTTCCAGAAAATCGACGTCAATGAACCATCCGTCGATGACAGCGTGAAGATCCTGAAAGGGCTGAAACCCTATTTCGAGGAACATCACGATGTCAGATACACCGCCGATGCGATCAAGACAGCGGTGGAACTTTCGGCCCGCTACATCAACGACCGCAAACTGCCCGACAAGGCCATCGACGTGATTGATGAGGCCGGTGCCGCGCAGCATCTGGTCGCCGAAAGCAAACGCCGCAAGACCATCGGCGTAAAAGAGATCGAGGCCGTGGTGGCCAAAATCGCGCGCATCCCACCGAAAAACGTGTCCAAGGATGATGCGGCGGTGCTGAGAGATCTTGAGGTCTCGCTGAAGCGCGTGGTCTTTGGTCAGGACAAGGCGATCGAGGCCTTGGCAAGTGCCATCAAACTGTCGCGCGCCGGGCTACGCGAACCTGAAAAGCCGATTGGCAACTACCTCTTTGCCGGCCCCACCGGTGTCGGCAAGACCGAAGTTGCCAAGCAACTGGCCGATGTTCTGGGCGTGGAGCTTTTGCGCTTCGATATGTCGGAATATATGGAGAAACACGCCGTTTCACGTCTTATCGGCGCGCCTCCGGGCTATGTCGGCTTTGATCAGGGCGGTCAGCTGACCGACGGCATCGACCAGCATCCGCATTGCGTGCTGCTGCTCGATGAGATCGAAAAGGCGCACCCGGATGTGTTCAACATCCTGTTGCAGGTGATGGATCATGGCACGCTGACCGATCATAACGGTCGCTCGATCGATTTCCGCAATGTCGTGCTGATCATGACGTCGAATGCGGGAGCCTCCGAAATGGCGAAAGAGGCCATCGGCTTTGGCCGCGACCGCCGCGAGGGGGAAGACACCGCCGCCATCGAGCGCACCTTCACGCCCGAGTTCCGCAACCGTCTGGACGCGGTGATCAGCTTTGCACCGCTGCCCAAGGATGTGATCCTGCAGGTTGTCGAAAAATTCGTGCTGCAACTGGAAGCGCAGCTGATGGATCGAAACGTCACCATCGAACTGACCAAACCCGCCGCCGAATGGCTGGCCAATAAGGGCTATGACGACAAGATGGGCGCGCGCCCGCTTGGCCGTGTCATTCAGGAATATATCAAGAAACCACTGGCCGAGGAGCTATTGTTCGGCAAGCTTGCCAAGGGCGGCAATGTGCATGTCGGCATCAAGGATGGCGCTTTGGATCTCAGGATCGAGGAGCTTGGCAATCGCCGGATCTCGACAAAAAAGCCACCGCTTCTTACGGCGGAATGATCCAAGCCGGAATATTTGGGGCGGTCCTTTCGGGGGCCGCCTTTCTCACCGGCGCGGCCCTGGCCGATCCGCCGGTGCTGGATTTCCCGCTGGACTGCAGCTTGGGGCAAGACTGCGTCATTCAGCAATTCATGGATCGCGATCCCGGGCCTGAAGCGCGCGATTACACCTGTGGCCCGCTCAGCTATGAGGGCCATACCGGCACCGATATCCGGCTGCATGATTTTGCCGCGATGGCGGCGGGCGTGCAGGTGCTGGCCGCCGCCCCCGGCATCGTGACCGGCCTGCGCAATATTGCGCCCGATACCGGCCGCGCCGGAATGGCAGAGGGTCAGGAATGCGGCAATGGCGTGGTGATCGATCATGGCGAAGGCTGGCAGACGCAATATTGTCATATGTTGCAGGGATCCATCGCCGTCACGCAGGGCCAGATGGTTCAGGCCGGCACGCCGCTTGGTCTGGTCGGCTATTCCGGCAATACCGAATTTCCGCATCTGCATCTGTCGGTCCGCTCCGACGGCACCCCGGTTGATCCGTTTTCAACCGCCGAGAGCTGCGGCGATGGCGGCGGCGACACCCTCTGGCGCAATGATCTTCCCTACCAGCCCGGCGGCATCCTGACAGCGGGGTTTGCCCCGGACATGCCCGCCTTCGAGACCATCCAGGCCGGTGAGGCCGGGGCCGAAACCCTGCCCTCAGATGCCCCGGCGCTGGTGATCTGGGGCTATCTCTTTGGGGCCCGCGCCGGGGATGCGGTGCGGCTCAGCATTCGCCAGCCCGATGGCAGTCTCATGCATGATGTGACGGTGCCGCTGGAGCGTCGCCAGGCGCAGCTTTTCCGCGGCACCGGCCTGCGTGCGCGCCCCGGTGGCTGGCCGGTGGGCACCTATCATGGGCAGGTCCGGATGATCCGCGACGGGCGCGAAATGGACCAGATCACCACAACGCTGATCGTCACGCCCTAACGCTCGGTCAGTTTCAGTTCGATCCGCCGGTTCTGGGCCCGGGCCTCGGGCGTATCGGCGGGGTTGATCGGGCGGTATTCGCCAAAACCGGTGGCCGCCAGCCGATAGGGCGGAATGCCCAGCTCCTCGGTCATATACAGCACCACCGACAGCGCCCGGGCCTGGCTGAGTTCCCAGTTATTTGCATAGGTGCCGCCGGGCCGGATCTGGACATTGTCGGTATGGCCATCGACGCGGATGATCCAGTCGATCGTATCGGGAATGTCATCCGAGATCTCCAGCAGCAGCTCAGCCACATTGGCGATCTGCGAAAGCCCCTCATCGGCCAGTTCGGCAGACCCGGTTTCAAACAGAACCTCAGAGGAAAAGACAAACCGGTCGCCGTCGATCTGCACGCCTTCGCGGCCCTCCAGCAGATCGCGCAGGCGGCCAAAAAACTCTGACCGGTAGCGTTCCAGTTCCTGCGCCTCGGCGGCCAGACGCTCGACCTCGGCCTGGCTCAACCGTGCCGCTTCGGCCTCGGCAGTAGCGCGGGCCGCAGATTCGGCGGCAAGCCGCGCCAGTGCCGCATTCAGATCGGCACCAAGCGATTCGACCTGCACTTCGGCCGCGGCATCGCGGTCGCGCGCGTCATCCAGCAGCGCCTGCAATTGCCCCAACTGGCTGCGCAGCGCGGCCACCTGCTGGTTCAAGGCCGCAATCTGGCGCTGGCTTTCGGCCGAGGCCGCCTCAGCGGTTGCTTCCAATTCCAGATTGGCCTGCGCCAGAAGGGCTGCGCGCTGTTCAGATTCACTCAGGCGCGAGGCATCCGCCTCGGCCAGCATCTGCGCGGTCAGGGCTTCGGCAAGTGCGGCCTCCAGATCCGAAAGGGCGATGGCGGCATTGGTGCTGGAGGTCTGGCGCGACGCCTCGGATGCGGCCAGCGCATCTTCAAGTTCCGCGATACGCGCGGCGGCGTCCTGTTCGCTGCGGGTCAGATCCAGCAGCGCCTGCGCCAGTTCCGCTTCAAGATTGGCAAGCGCCGTGCGCCCGGCCGCCATACCTTCAATGGCGGCAGCCGCCTGCGCCTGCGCCAGGCCCAGTTGGGCTTGCAGATCGCTGGCCAGTTCGGTGCGGTCGGCGGCGGCGGCCAGGGCTTGCGCAAGGTCTGCCTCCAATGCGCTCAGCGCCGCTCCGCTGGCTTCAACTTCGTTGGCCGCCGCAACGGCCTCGGCCCGGGCCACAGCCAAATCGCCCTCCAGCTCTGCGACGCGGGCGTCACTTTCGCGGATCTGCGTGGCCAGACGCGCCAGCGCCAGCGCCAGTTCCTCCTCAAGCGCAGACAGATCGCCGGCGCGCGCAGTGGCCTCGACCTCTGCCGCCGTCAGGGCGTCGCGGGTAGCTGCCAGATCGGCGGATGTTCCAGCCAAAGTTTCGCGCGTCGTCGCCAATTCGGCGGAGGTTCCGGCCAGGGCGTCGCGGGTCGATGCCAGATCGGCCCGGGTTCCGGCCAGGGCCTCGGCGTCCCGGGCGCGGGCCGCCAGCGCCAGCGCCAATTGGCCTTCCAGCACCGAAAGCCGCCCGATTTCGGCGGTGGCGGTTTCCAGATCGCCCTGGATCTGCGCCCGGGCGGCCAGCGCCAGCGCCAGCTGCGCCTCCAGATCCGAGATCGCAGCGCCGCCTTCGGCCTGCAGCGTAGCAATCCGGGCGTCGCGTTCAGCAATCCGGGCGTCGCGGTCAGCAGTCGCGGCGACGGCGGCGGCCAGCCGGGCGGCCAGGTTTTCGCGCGCCTGATCGGCAGCGGCCAGCAGGGTCAGCGTTTCCTCGGCCTCGCGCCGCCGGTCCTCCAGCGCCAGTGACATCGCGGTCAGCTCTGCGTCGGCGGCTTCCAGACGGGCCCGCAACGCCTCTGCCGCGGCCGCTTCAACCAGCCGCGCCTCCTCCTCGGCTGACAGTTGCGTCTGGGTATCATTCAGCCGCTCGCGCAGTGCCAACGCGGCCGCGGCCTCGGCCAGTCGCGCAGTTTCCTCGGCGCTCAGCTCGGTCTCCAGCGCCGCTATTTCAGCCTCCAGCATCGCTGTCACATTGCGTTCGCTATCCAGCATTGCCAGCGTTTGCGCCACCTCGGCCTCCAGCGCCACTGACACATTGCGCTCGCCTTCCAGCATTGCCAGCGTTTCCGCCAGCGTGACCGATCGTTCTGCGGCCTCGTTTTGCAGATCGGCAATCAGCGCCTGTAGCGCTTCGCGTTCCGCCGCCGCCAAACGCGCCGCCTCGGTCGCCTGGTCGATTTCCGACCGCGCCGCCGCCAGCGCCAGGCTCAGCGCGTCAGCCTGCGAAATCCGGTCGGCGATTTCGGCGCGCGCGGCATCGCGATCGGCTGCCAGGTCCGAGTTATCCGCCAGCAGCGCCGCAACCTGCGCCTCGAAATCGGCAATACGGGCGGTCTGCGCCTCGGTTTGCTCGGTCAGGGCCGCAATCAGCAGGGTCTGGGCGATAACCTCATCTTCTGCCGCCGCCAGCGATCTGCCCAATGTGGCGGCGCGGCTCTCCAGTTCCGAGACGCGCAATTGTTCCAGCCCAAGCGCGTCGGCAAGTTGATTGAGCTGCGCATTCAGCTCGTTGAGTTCGGCATCCTGATCATTGATCGTCTCGGACAGCACGAATTGCACCACCATGAAAATGGTCAGCACAAAGATCATCACCATCAGCATCGCGGTGATGGCATCGACGAAACCGGGCCAGATAGAGCCTGCAAATCGGTTGCCGGCGCGCCGGTGAAAGGCCATGGCTCAACCCTCTTGCGGCGGTTGGTCCCGAACGGGACGCGCGCGGCGCGAGCGGCGTTGTTGTTGGGTGGCCGACCGGTTGAGGTCGCGCAGCGCTTCGGTCAGGGCCCCCAGATCGTCGCGCAGGGCACCGACCTCATCGGCGCGCGAGGCCCCGATCTCCTCGAAGATCTTCAGCAATTGCACATCGATCGACCGCAGGCGCATCCGGCTTTCAGCATCTATTCCGGCCTCGCCGCCAATCGCAGACATGACCTCGGCCATGCGTTCTTGTGACGCTGCCAGCCGTTCGGTCGCGGCCACCTGACCGGGGCCCAGACGTTCCGCCAGATCATGCAGCACCACCGTGATATCCGACATCCGCTGTTCGGTATCGGCGTGGCGCGTTTCCGATTGTGTGAACAGACTCTGCAACGTGTCGATCTGGTCAACCATATGATCCAGAACCGTCGCAATCGCACCGCGATCCACGCCGCCGCCATCGCCTTCGCCAGATGAAAAACTGACCCGTGTGATGGTTGACAGCCATTCCTCCATCTCGCGGTAAAACCGGTTCTGGCCATGGCCTGCGAACAGTTCCAGCAGCCCCACCACCAGCGACCCGGCAAGGCCCAGCAGCGAGGATGCAAAGGCCGTGCCCATGCCGCCCAACTGTTGCTCAAGCCCGCCCATCAGCCGGCCAAACACCTCCATGCTGCTTTCGCCCGCCGCGGGGCGCAGCGACCGGATGGTTTCCACCACGGCCGGAATGGTGATGGCGAGCCCATAGAAAGTGCCCAGAAGACCAAGGAAAATCAGCAGGTTGGTGATATAGCGCGTGATATCGCGGCTTTCCTCCATCCGCGCGCCCACCGAATCCAGAATGGAACGCGACGAGGCCGAGGTAAGCTGCAACCTTGTGCCGCGCGCCCGCAGGATGCCTTCCAGCGGGGCCAGCAACAGCGGCGGGCGATCGGTTGTATCGGTGCTGCCCGACGCGATTTCCTCGATCCATGAAATGGACGAAAAAAGCTGCACGACCTGCCAGTAACAGGCCAGGACGCCAACCAGAAACACCACCGCGATGGTGCCGTTGAGAAACATATTGGCCAGGAAAATAGGGGCCACGGACGGGAACACAAAGAACGTGCCAAGCCCAACCAGCCCGCAGATCATCAACATGATGGCGATCTGGCGGATCGGTTGCGTGAATCGGGGGGCGTCTGGTCTGCTCGTCACGGGGGTTCTGGCCAAATCCGTTTATTTGAGGTCACCCTACCCGGCTTGGCCGGTTCTGCCAACCGATATGGGCGTCAGGCGGCTTTCAATCCGCGAACCCGGGCGACCAGCCAGTTCAGATCCTCGTCGGCAAGGTCCAGCTCGGCCAGATGGGCGGCGGTATTGTAGAGATATTCGTCATTCGGGCCGCGCCCGCCAATGGCATGCGCGATGATGCGGGCCTGATCCTCCAACGCCAGACCGGCCACATATTGCACATGGGACCGGTCGATGACGTAGGTGACAGCGCACACCGTGGTCCCATCGCGGAAGGTGATCGGAAGCTCGCGTTCCAGATAGGCCGAGGAAATCAGCTCGCGTTCGCGCAGATATTCGATGGTGGCGGCGGATTTATCGGCCGCCACTCGAAACGCCACCCCGTCGCAATGCGCCCCCGCAGCCGCATCCAGGGCCAGGACAAGACCCGGTTCATCCTCGGTGCCGCGATGGTGAATCGATGACATGCAGAATGACCGGTGCCAGCCCGGCAGCCGCGCGATGCGGGTCTCGGTCACGTCAAAGCCCGGGTTCCATATCAGCGACCCATAGCCAAATACCCACAGATCCATATTGCATCTCTCTCTGGTGTCTTGCCCTGCCCCCCCTATATGCAGGGCGCAGGCAGGATGAAACAGGGGAATCGCGGCATGAAAATGTTGGCCTGGATTTTGGGCATCGCCGCGGCGCTCTGGTCGGGGGTCTGGTATCTGGGTGCCACCGCCACTGAACGCGTCAGCCTGGCCTGGCTGCAACAACAGGCCGATGCCGGATGGGCCGTCTCCTTTGACAGTGTCGCCACCGCGGGCTTTCCGCTGCGCTTTGACACAAGGTTTGACGCGCTTGTTCTGGCCGATCCCTTCACCGACCTGGCCTGGGCTGCGGATGGGTTTCGCCTGATCCAGCCCGCCTATCAACCGCAGGCCCTGCGCGCGATCTGGCCCGGCGAACAGGTTCTGACGACGCCGCGCCAACAGCTTTCAATCCGTTCTGACACAATGCAGGCCCTGCTGCACCTGCGCCCGACGGATAGGTTTTCGCTGGTCCGGGCCGAGGCTGATCTGGCCGGGCTGGAGATTTCCAGCAACTGGGGCTGGACCAGCGCCATCGACAGCGCAGGGCTGGTCATCGCCGATCAGGGCGGCGATACCGCGCGCTATGATATCCGCTTGGACGCCCAGGGGCTTACGCCCGCGGGCGAGGTGTTGCGCCTGCTGGATCCGGGCCGGCAACTGCCCGCAGCGATCGAGCGTCTCAGCATCGAAACCGTGCTGGAATTTGAGCGGCCCTGGGACATGCGCGCGCTGGAAGTGGCCCGGCCGCAGATCACCCGTATCGAATTGGCCGAATTGCGGGCCAATTGGGGCGCGCTGGCCCTGCGCGCCAGCGGTGATCTTGATGTCGATGCGGCTGGCATCCCGACCGGAAATCTCGCCATCAGGGCCGAAAACTGGCAGGGCATGGTCGAGCTTGGCGTCAATGCGGGGGCCATTCCGGCGGCAATGCAATCCACGCTGGAAAGCGGTCTGGCGCTGATTGCGGGCCTGTCGGGGCGGCCCGGCGATCTCGATGTGACGCTGCGCTTTTCCGAAGGCCAGGCCTATCTCGGCCCGATCCCGCTTGGCCCGGCCCCGACCCTGACACTCTATTAGCGGCAATAGGATCCGCTGCGGTAGGATGCGACATCAACGTGGAAATGATCCTGGTGATAGCGGTCGGCATTCGGCCCCAGAACGGTGCCGAACCGGCCGCAGGCTGCCGCATGCAGATTGCGCAGGATGCGGCCCTCGGCCCCGCTGCCCCAATCGCTCAGCACGGTAATCTCGCGCCCATCGGCCAGGCCGAACCCGGCAATATCCATCGCATTGCCGGTGGCATGTTCCGACAGCCGCGCACCGGGCTGGCTGTTGCGGGTGCGGCAGGAATACGAGCTGATGACCCGGACCGAAATAACCCCACCACCCCGCCGCCCGACCTCTGGCACGACATCCTCGCTCAGCCAGCCCTGCAAGGCCCGCGCCGCCTGACAATTCAGTGTCGGGCGCTGTGAAAAGGTGATGCCGTTGATCGCACTGATGCGAACCGGCTCGGCGATGCCGCAGCCGTTCAACCGGCCCGGAATGGTGGCCAGCCGCTCGCCCGCGATGCCCGGAACACCACATAACCCGCCGCTCGCCCCAACCTGCGCGGGCGGATCCTCATGCCCCGGCGCGGCGGCGGTGCGCCGGTTCTGCCCGGTGAGCAGGGCCAGCAATCCCCGGCGCGGTTCCGGCTCTGGCGCTGCCGCATGCTCTGGCGCGCGCTCTGTTTCATGATCTGCGCCTGCGGGCACCAACAGGACCGACGCGACGGCCGCATTTACCGCCTCCGCCGCTGCCCCCGCTTCTGCCTCGGCTGCTGCCGCATGCATGGCTGGGCTGCGATGACCGGGGCGGATCGCGGGCCGCAGCGACCTGCCGGGGGCCAGACCCGATGCGCTGATCCGGATCACGATTGGTGCGCCTGGCCCCGCCATCGCCATCGCGCCCCCGGGGCGCGGCATTGGAATGAGCGACTGCGCGGGCGGATCGGCAAAGGCCGGGGCCGCCAGCAATGCCACCGCCAGCACCGCCCCCGCCCCGAATGCCACCCGCGAAAGGCTCATTCCCCGGACCCGTCCTTGCGCGCCGCACCGCGCCCGAAATCGGGGGCGTCAGTATCCTGCCCGGCCTCGATAATGCCGCGCCGGATCGCCCGCGTGCGGGTGAAATAGTCAAACAGCAGATCCCCATCGCCGCGCCGGATCGCGCGTTGCAAGGCGAAAAGCTCCTCGGTAAACCGGCCCAGAATCTCCAGCGTGGCTTCTTTGTTGGACAGGAACACATCGCGCCACATGGTCGGATCGCTGGCCGCAATACGGGTGAAATCACGAAATCCCGCGGCAGAGTATTTGATGACCTCACGGTCGGTCACCCGGCGCAGATCATCGGCCACACCGACCATCGTATAGGCAATCAGATGCGGCGCATGGCTGGTGACGGCCAGCACCAGATCATGGTGATCGGCCTCCATTTCCTCAACAATGGCCCCGCAGCCCTGCCAAAGCGCCCGCAACCGCGCCAGGGCGGCGGGGTCGGTTCCCTCAGGCGGCGTCAGCAGGGTATAGCGATTGTCGAACAGCTCGGCAAAACCCGATCGCGGCCCGGAATGTTCGGTCCCCGCCAGCGGGTGCCCGGGGATGAAATGGACATGCTCCGGCAGCAACGGGCCGACCTGAGAAATCACGTCTCTTTTGACCGACCCGACATCGGTCACCGTGGCTCCTTCTGCCAACAGCGGCGCAATCTCGGCAGCCACCGCGCCCATCGCCCCGACCGGAACGCAGAGCACCACCAGATCGGCCCCCGCCACGGCCTCGGCACCGGTCTCGACCACCCGGTCGCACAGCCCGATATCGGCCGCCACCGCGCGCGTCTGCGCCGAGCGCGCCGTGCCCACGATCTCTTTGGCCAGGCCCGCGCGCCGTATCGCATGCGCCATCGAGCCTGCAATCAGCCCCAGCCCGATCAGCGCCACGCGGTCATAAATCACACTCATGCCTTCGCTCCAAACCGCGCCATCACCGCCAAAACCCGCGTGACATCCGCTTCGGTGCCTACCGTAATCCGAATGGCGTCATGCAGGCCATAGCCGGCAACCAGCCGGATGATAATGCCGTTTTCCTTGAAATGGGCATCGGCGGCGCGGGCCTGATCCGCATCCGCCATCCGCACCAGAATGAAATTGCCATGGCTCGGGTCCGAGGGATACCCCATCGCCGCCAGCCCCTCGGCCAGCCGCGCCCGCTGCACCCGGTTCACCTCGCGGCACATCTGCATATAGCCGGTATCGCGCATCGCGGCTTCGGCCCCGGCCAGCGCCAGATTGGACAGGTTGAACGGCCCGCGCACCCGGTTCAACACGTCGATCACCGCGCGCGGGCCATAGCCCCAGCCCACCCGCAACCCGCCAAGCCCGTAGATCTTGGAAAATGTCCGCGTCATCACCACATTGTCGCGCGCCTCGACCAGGCCCGCGCCGCCATCATGGCCCTCGACATAATCGATATAGGCCGCATCAATGACCAGCAGGCAGGTCTCGGGCAGGCCCTCGGCCAGGCGCGCCAGCTCCGCCTCCGCTATCATGGTGCCGGTCGGATTGCCGGGATTGGTCACGAAAACCAGCCGGGTGCGCGCTGTCACACCGGCCAGAATCGCATCGACATCGACCACCCGGTTGCGTTCCTTCACCACCACCGGCATGGCCCCGGCACCCAGCGCCGAGATCCGATACATCAAAAATCCGTGCTCGGTATAGAGCACCTCATCGCCCGGCCCGGCATAGGCCTGGCAGAGAAAGGTGATCACCTCATCGCTGCCGACACCACAGATGATGCGATCGGCCTCCAGCCCCAGACCCTCACCGATCGCCGCCCGCAGGGCCGCGTGATCAGTGGCCGGATACAGATGCATCCCCGCCGCCGCCGCCGCCACCGCGTCTACTGCACGCGGGCTCGGCCCAAACGGGTTTTCATTCGAGCTCAGCTTCAGAACCCGGTCGCGGCCCATGATTTTCGAGGCCCCTCCCTGATAAAGCGAAATCTCCATGATGCCGGGTTGCGGGCGGATCTTCGTCATGTCGGGCCAGCCTCTGTCAATATGTCTCGCCGGGCGCTTTTAGCGGCACGCCCCCCAGTTGGAAACCGCCCTGAGCATCGCGGCACCGATTAGAGCCTGTCGCGTTTTATCGAATTCACCCGGCGGGCCGAACGCGTTCTGCGTTGCAAACGCTGCCTCGGCCCGCCGGGTGAATGCTTGGTTCCTGATGAACGCGACAGGCTCTGACCCCAAATCAAGGCCGCCCATGACCGCCCAATCCCAACCGATCCCAACCGATCAATAAAAACTCTGCGGATCAATATCGACCGACAGCCGCAGCGCCCCCGGCAGCTTCAACCCGCCCACCCATTGCCTCAGCGCGCCCTGGATCGGTGCCCCACGCGGCGCTTTCACCAGCAACCGCACCCGGTGACGTCCCCGAATGCGCGCAATCGGGGCCGGGGCCGGGCCATAGACCGTGCCGCCAATGGCCGTGATCGGCCCGTCCCTGCGCACCAGATGGGTGGCCAGATCAAAGGCCGCAACGGCATCGGGCGCCGATATGACAATGCCCGCCAAGCGGCCAAAGGGCGGCATCCCCGTGGCCCGGCGTTCCTCCGCCTCGGCCCGCCAGAACCCTTCCTCATCGCCCGACAGGATCGCCCGGATCACCGGATGTTCCGGCTGGAAGGTCTGCATCATCGCCACACCAGGCACATCGACCCGGCCCGCACGCCCCGCAACCTGGCGCATCAGTTGAAACGTTCGCTCCGCCGCGCGCAGGTCCGATCCCTGCAACCCCAGATCGGCATCGATCACACCCACCAGCGTCAGGCGCGGAAAATTATGCCCCTTGGCCACCAGTTGCGTGCCGATGATGATGTCGGTCTGCCCTTCCGCGATCTCAACGATCTTGGCCTTCAGCGCCCGCGCCGATCCAAACAGATCCGATGACAGCACCGCCATTCGTGCCTCGGGAAACAGCGCCGCCGCCTCTTCCGCCAGCCGCTCCACTCCGGGCCCCACCGCCGACATCTTGCCCGCCACCTCGCAGGACGGGCAGATCTCCGGCATCGGCCTCGTGTCACCGCATTGATGGCACATCAGGCGCTTCTGGAACCGGTGCTCGACCATGCGCGCATCGCAGTGCTCACAGCCCACGCCCTCACCGCAGGCCCGGCAGATCGTCACCGGGGCATAGCCGCGCCGGTTGAGAAACAACAGCGATTGCTCGCCGCGCGCCAGCCGGGCCCGGACCTCGCCCTGCAATGTCGGCGAGACCCAATGATTGCCCGGAAGATCTTCGGCCCGCATGTCGATGGCGCGCATCTCGGGCATCACCGCAGCCCCGAACCGGTCGGCCAGATCGACCCGGGCATATTTGCCGTTTTCCGCGTTCCACCAGCTTTCCAGGCTGGGCGTGGCCGAGGCCAGCACCACCTGCGCGCCGGTCAGCGAGGCCCGCAACACGGCCATGTCGCGAGCATTATAGAGCGCGCCCTCCTCCTGCTTGTAAGACGTGTCATGTTCCTCATCGACCACGATCAGCCCGAGATCACGAAACGGCAGGAACAGCGCCGAGCGCGCCCCCACCACCAGCCCCGCCGCGCCCTGGCCCACCATGCGCCAGCACCGCCGGCGTTCGGTCATGGTAACGCCGGAATGCCATTCCGCGGGCTCGGCCCCGAACCGCGCCTTCACCCGGGTCAGAAATTCCGATGTCAGCGCAATTTCCGGCAACAGGACCAAGGCCTGCCGCCCCTGGCGCAGACATTCGGCGACCGCCTCCAGATAGACTTCGGTCTTGCCCGATCCGGTGACGCCCTTCAGCAAAGTGGTGCCATAGGTTCCGCTGCGTATTCCCTCGACCAATGGCACCACCGCCGCCTGCTGTTCCGGGGTCAGCGGTTTGCCGGGGCGTTCGGGGTCCAGCGGCAGGTATGGCGCATCGCGCGGCGTCTCATACTGTTCGACCGCGCCCTGCGCCAACAGCCCCTTGATCACTGACCCGGAGGTGCCCGCCATCTCCGCCAGTTCCGATTGCGTGAAACCGACGCCGCCATATTCCTCCAGCACCGCCAGAACCCGGGCGCGGGCATCGGTCATCCGGTCGGGCACCGCCTGCCCCAACCGGAACAGCCTGCGCATCGACGGCGGATCAGCCAGCCCCGGCGCGCGGGTCGCCAGCCGCAGCATGGCAGATAGCGGCGTCAGCGTGTAATCCCCGGCGCGGATCAGAAAATCGCGCATCTCGGTGCGCATCGGGGCCACATCCAGCACCTTGGCCACCGCCCTGATCCTGGCCGGATCCCAATCGCCGCGCCCGGCCCCCCAGATCACGCCGATCACCTGGCGCGGCCCCAACGGAACCATCACATAGGCCCCCATCCAGCAGCCGCCTTCGGGGGCCTTGTAATCCAGCACCCGGTCCAGCGGCTCGGCTGTCAGCACCCCGACCAGGGTGCCTTCTTCAAAAAACGCGGGGCTGGTCATGATAGCGCAAACATCAACAGGGTTCCCGCCACTCTATTCCTGCGCTAAGAGATGCGCAAACCGCATCATGCCCGATAGGATCAGATCATGAAATTCTTTGTCGATACCGCCGAAGTGGACGCCATAGCCGAGCTGAACGATATCGGCATGGTCGATGGCGTCACCACCAACCCGTCGCTGATTCTGAAATCGGGGCGCGACATCGTGGAGGTTACGAAAGAAATCTGCGATCTGGTCGATGGCCCGGTTTCGGCCGAGGTTGTGGCGCTGGAGGCCGACGCGATGATCGCCGAAGGGCGCAAGCTGGCCGAGATTGCCGACAATATCTGCATCAAGGTGCCGCTGACCTGGGACGGGCTCAAGGCCTGCAAGCTGCTCTCGGATGAAGGCCACAAACTGAACGTGACACTGTGCTTTTCCGCCAATCAGGCGCTGCTGGCCGCCAAGGCCGGGGCCACCTATATCTCGCCCTTCATCGGCCGGCTCGATGATATCAATGCCGATGGTATGGATCTGATCGTCGATATCCGCCAGATCTATGACAATTACGGTTTTGAAACCCAGATCCTCGCGGCCTCGATCCGCTCCGTGAACCACATGAAGGACGCCGCCCTGATCGGAGCCGATGTCGCCACCGCGCCGCCAAATGTGATCAAGGCGATGGCAAATCATGTGCTGACCGACAAGGGCCTGGAGGGCTTTATGAAGGATTGGGCAAAAACAGGGCAGAAAATCCTGTAACCATGGTGTAAGCTCTGCCCAAAGCTAAAAAAGAACATGAGGGCAGAGGATATGGGCGAGAGGGCAGAGCCGTTGCAGGACTGGCGCGAACGGGTATTGACCGACCCGGATCTGATTCTGGATGACCGCGATGTGATGCGCGCGCTGATCACGGCGAATGACCGTCAGATGGGCGGCAATATCGTCGATATGCGCGGCATTGCCATGGAACGGCTGGAAAACCGGCTCGATCGGCTGGAAGATACCCACCGGTCCGTGATCGCGGCGGCCTATGAAAACCTGGCCGGAACCAACCAGATCCACCGCGCCATTCTGGCCCTGCTGGAACAGCCCGATTTCGAGGCGTTTCTCAAGATCCTCGGCACCGATGTGGCCGCGATTCTGCGCGTTGACCGTATCCGCCTGGTTCTCGAAAGCACTGAAGCCACCGATGACAGCGCCCCGAATGTGCAAAAGCTGGAGGATGTGCTGACCATCGTCAGCCCCGGTTTCGTCGATCACTACCTGACCGGCGGGCGCAGTATTCCGCAACGCACCGTGACATTGCGCCAGGTCGGCGACAGTTCCGACCGCATCTATGGCGAAGCCGCCGACTGGATCGCCTCCGAGGCGCTGTTGAAACTCGACCTTGGCGAAGGCCGACTGCCCGCGCTGCTGGTGATCGGCTCCGAGGATCCGCACCAGTTCCGCCCCAGCCAGGGCACCGACCTGCTGACCTTTTTCACCTCTGTGTTCGAACGCTCCATGAACCGGTTCCTGGGCTGACATCATGACCCTCGCCCTCAGCCCCGCTGCCCGTGATCTGCTGGCCGCGTGGCTGGACGATGTCGGGGCGCTCCGGGGCGGCTCAGATGCCACCGTGACCGCCTATGGCCGCGACATGGCCGGGTTTCTGGCCTTTCAGGCCGGCCATTTCGGGGGTCAGATGGGGCTTGCCCCCCTGCAATCGCTCGGGTCCCGCGACATCCGCGCCTGGATGGCGGCGGAACGCGGCCGCGGCGTGTCGGCCCGGTCGCTGGCGCGCCAGCTCTCGTCCGTGAAATCCTTCTATCGCTGGTGGGCCGAACGCGACGGGTTCGACGCCACCGCGATTCTCTCTACCCGCGCGCCCAAGTTTCAGCGCAAGCTGCCCCGCCCGCTATCGGTGCGCGGGGCCCGCAACCTGCTGGACACGGTCGAAATGCAGGACAGCCGCGATTGGGTTTCGGCGCGCGATGTCGCCGTCATGACCCTGCTCTATGGCTGCGGCATGCGCATATCCGAGGCGCTTGGCCTGGCGGCTGATGTGCTGCCGCTGACCGACACCCTGCGCATTCGCGGCAAGGGCAACAAGGAACGTGAGGTGCCCGTGCTGCCCGCCGCACGCGCCGCCGTCGCGCGCTACGCAGATCTCTGCCCGCATGATCTGGCCCCCGGCACGGCGCTGTTTCGGGGCATTCGGGGCGGCCCGCTCAACCAGCGGCTGATCGCCAAGGTGGTCGAGGCCGCTCGGATGCAGCTTGGCCTGCCCGCCAGCGCCACGCCGCATGCCATGCGCCACAGCTTTGCCACCCATCTGCTGGATGCGGGCGGCGATCTGCGCGCGATTCAGGAGCTTCTGGGCCACGCCTCGCTCTCGACCACGCAGGCCTATACCGCCGTCGATACCGCCCGCCTGCTCGAGGTCTATGCCAACGCACATCCCAAAGCCTGAGCGGGTTGCGAAAACGCGATCAATGGGTCATGTCAATCCGATGAATATACGCGTCAAAGCCCTTTCGGTGCATCTGTTCACCGCCACCGGTGCCGTCTTTGCCATGCTGGCGATGCTGGCCGCGGTCGAGGAAAAATGGTCGCTGATGTTCCTGTGGCTGGTGGTGGCCTTCATCGTCGATGGCATCGACGGGCCGCTGGCGCGCAGATATGACGTGAAAACCAACGCGGCCGAATTTGACGGCTATCTGATGGACCTGATCATCGACTACCTGACCTATGTGTTCATCCCGGCCTATGCGCTGTTCAAATCGGGGCTGTTGCCGGGCTGGCCGGGCTGGCTGGTGATCATCGTCATCACCTTTGCCAGCGTCGTCTATTTCGCCGATACAAGGATGAAGACCAAGGATAACTCTTTTTGCGGCTTTCCCGGTTGCTGGAACATGGTGGTGCTGGTGCTGTTCGCAATCAGCCCGCCGCCGCCGATCAGCCTGGCGCTGGTGGTTCTGTTTGCCATCGGCATGTTCGTGCCGTTCAAATTTGTCCACCCGGTCCGCACCGTCCGCTGGCGGATATTGACGCTGCCCATGGCCATCGCCTGGACCGGCTTTGCCATCTGGGCCGCGCTGGTGGAATTTCACCCGCAATCCTGGGCCCTGTGGGGGCTGGTGGTCACCTCGATCTATCTGGCATTTGCCGGCATCGTGCAGCAGATCATTCTGCCTGCCAACCGCGATGCCTAGGGGCAAAAGCCGGTAACAATGAATGGCCCCGCCGATGTGCTCGGCGGGGCCATTTTCATGCCACCCGGTGCCGCGAAACCCCGGCCCGCGATGTCAGACAGGCTTTAGCGCCCGCGCCTGCGAAAAGGACAGCAATCGTCTTGAATTTTCGTCCCACAGATGCAGTCGCGCGTTGACCAGACTTTCGCGGATTGTCATTCGGTTGCCATCGGCCAGTTCGGCATGATCGCGCAGCACTTCGGGCAATCGGTAGAACGGGATCCGGCTATACAGATGATGCACATGGTGAATGCCGATATTTGCACTGACCCATTGCAGCGGTGACGGCAGCACATAATGCGAGCTGCCCTTCAGGGCCGCGTCATGCAATTGCCAGTCTTCCTCTGAATCCCAATGCGTGGTCTCGAACTGATGCTGGACATAGAACAGCCACACCCCCGCCGTCGCCGCCAGCAGCGTCGAGGGCAGGAAGATCAGCAGGATCGGCATAATGCCGCCAAAAAAGATGATCAGCCCCAATGCAACAATGATCGCTGCATTCGTGCACATGGCGCTGATCCAGTATCGCGCCTTGGCCATCATACCCAGTGGCAACCGGTTTTGCAGGAAAAACAGGTATCCCGGCCCCAGGCCAAACAGGATGACCGGGTGCCGATAGAGCCGGTATGTCCAGCGGCCAAAGCCGCTGAGCGCCTGATATTCGGCAACCGTCAGGGTGTGGACATCGCCGATACCGCGCCGGCCCAGATTGCCGGCAGAGCTGTGGTGGATGGAATGCGACCGCCGCCAGACATCATATGGCGTCAATGTCAGAACGCCGATCACCCGCCCCAGCCAGTCGCTCAGCGTGCGGTTGTTGAAAAACGCGCCATGCCCGCAATCATGCTGGATGGCAAACAGACGCAACAAAAAGGCCGCGTTGAACGATGAGATCGCCAGGGTCAGCCAGTAACTGAACGACAGCGACCACCACGCCAATACCCATAACAGCAGGAAGGGGCCCACTGTTATGACAAGCTCAAACGAGCTGCGCAGCGCGTTCGGGTCGCGATAGGCTGCCAGAACCTTGACCCATTCTCTGGGCGGGCGGGTTTCTGACGATTGCGATGCGGGGGCGATTGGGTCGAGCATGTGCCTGTGTCCTGTATATGTTGGCTAACCTCATACCCGATTAATTATGTCACGCAACCGTCACTTTTTAGTGCACGGACCCCAAGACCCGATCCACCGGCAATCAGCGGCCATCCTGTCAGGGCCGTGCAAGGCAGCATGGCCCGCCGCGCCCCCGGCATCCAGGCACCATTTAGTGCTTTGGTTCAACCGGTTGGCGCAGCCCAGTGCCAGGTCCATCGCAAGCGCATGCGACCGGAAACATCCTCATTTCTCGAATTTTGGTGTCTTTATTACACAATAACCCTTGCGCTACCCGACATTAAGTGTATATTCGACACTATATCACGATAAAGACCTTTCACCGGACCCAAGACCTTAGATTTTTTTATGACGAAAACCTTTATCGGCGGATGGGAATGTCGGATCCGTGAGACCGGCAGGCCCATCCGCCACCAGGGCTTTCTGACAGCCCGGCGCAAACAGAGCTGCCCCTGGTCAGGCTATTGCAGGCATTCTACATCTGCGACAGCGCCATCGCTCTGCTCAGGATGCACCACACAATCATGCGATGTTCCGGTGTCACGCTCCAGCATGACCATAAATGCAATGATCGCGACGCCGGCACCGATGATACCCAAGGTCAACGCAATCCAATCCACCGCCATGGCATCGCGAATACCCACGGCCATACCCCTTATCCTGCCTTGTGGCATAGTTTTCCCCTTGCCCTGGCCCCCAATTACGACAGCTACCAAGGCAACCGGGCCAATTTTTGGAAAATTCGAGAAGAAATGCGCCGCGAATGCGGCCCTTACGCGTCGGAACGAGCGCGGATGATCTTGGCGAAGGGATCAAAAATGGCCTCGGCCCCGGCAATCAGATGGCCGTCTTCCAACATGCTCTGGCCAATACGCAGGGGTTGCACCAAGGCCCCGGCCTCGCGCGCAATCACGATGCCTGCCGCGATATCCCAGGGCTTCAGACCGCGTTCCCAATAGCCGTCGTAACGGCCGGCCGCGACATAGGCCAGATCCAGCGACGCCGCCCCCCATCGCCGCACACCGGCGCATTCCGGCATCAATCGGGCCAGATCCTGCAAACAGGCCGGCAGATATTGGCCACCCGCAAAGGGCACGCCGGTGGCGAATACCGATTCGATCATCTTGCTGCGGCCCGACACCCGCAGGCGCAGCGAATCGTTCAACCAGGCACCTGCGCCTTTTTCGGCATAGAACATCTCGTCCTTGGCCGCGTCAAAGACCACCCCGGCGACCACTTCGCCCTTGTGTTCCAAGGCCACGGACACCGCCCAATGCGGCATTCCGTGCAGGAAATTCGTGGTGCCATCCAACGGATCGACGATCCAGCGGCGGGTCGGGTCGGCACCCGGCACCTCATCGCTTTCCTCGCCCAGCCAGCCATAATTGGGCCGCGCGGTCATCAGTTCCTCGCGCAGGATCTCCTCGGCGGCCATATCGGCCTTCGACACGAAATCGCCGGGGCCCTTGGCGCTGACCTGCAGGTTCTCGACCTCGCGGAAATCCTTGACCAGGCTACGCCCGGCCTTGCGCGCGGCCTTGATCATGATGTTGAGATTGGCGCTGCCCTGCATGGTCGTCCCCTGTCTGGTCCAGCCCGTGCGTATAGACCCCGCATGGCGCGCTGCCAAGGGCAGGACAGGCGGTTTTTTCAGGCCGCGCGCTGCAGCAAGGCCCGAATGTCGCTGGCTTTCAGATAGGCGCGGGCGGGCGGGCCATAAACCGTCTCAACATCGCCCCCCCCGAAGATCAGCCTGGCCATTGCGGGCATCGCGGCCATCAGATCGCAGATCGTATCGACATCAAGAGATTTCAGCGCCATCGGCCCGGGATAGAACGCCTCCGCCGGGGCCCCTTCGGCATAGATCAGTTGGTGGCGGTCAAACATCAGGTGAATATAGGTCACGTCGCTGCACTGCATATCCACCCGCGCGGCACCGCTACCCAGATACTCGGCCGCGTGTTTGGCGCGGATCAGACGCCCCTCTGCCGCCGCCCAGACCAGCCCATGTTGCGGCGAAACCCGCATCCCTCGTTGATTGCCAAAGGCCAGCTTGCGGATGATCACCGGGCGCAATGCGGGATCACGCGCCAGATCGTCCGGGCTCAGGGTCTGGTGGCGCGCCCAGATCACCGGCTGCAACCCGTGATCGACCGTCTGCACCAGATCGCCCACCGTGATATCCTCGACCGCGACCTGCCCCTTGGCGGTGGTGATCCGCGTGCCGGGGGTGAAACAGGGAATGCCGATGGCGTTCAACTCGGCAATGGAATCGACCTGATCGGGGATGACGCCGATCAGCGTGATGCTCTCGCCATTGGGAAATGTCAGGATCGCATCGCCGCTGCCATCGCCATTGGTATCGGTCACGATGACATCGGCGGCCGTCACCGGCGTGGCGGTGCCATCCGAGGTCAACCCGGTGACATCGAGCTGATCCTTGGTGCTGCCATCGCCCGCATCCGCCATGTCAAAGGCATTGACCGTATCATTGCCGCCGCCATCGCCCAGGATCAGCGTATCGCGCCCGGACCCCAATATGATGGTCTCGATCTCGTCCGCCGTCGTGCTGCCCAGGCCATCGCTGACAATGATCTTTTCCGGGTCGGCGGCGGTCAGATCAACCGTGGTATCGACGCTCAACGCGCTCATATCCAGCGTGTCGCCATCCGTTTCACCGGTTTCACCGCCCAATATGGTGTCATTGCCAAAGCCGTCGCGCAGCGAGATGGTATCGTCGCCGCCCTCGCCATGGATCGCGTCATCGCCCACGCCGCCGCTGATCAGGTCATCCCCGGCCCCGCCATGGATCACATCATCGCCCGCGCCACCCGCAATGGTATCGCCGCCGGTCTCGCCATAGACAGTGTCATTGCCCGCGCCGCTGGTGATACTGTCATTGCCCGCCCCGGCAAGCACAAGATCATCATCCGAGCCGTCGGAATGGTCGCCCGCGTCGATCCGGTCGCCTTCGGGGTCACCACTATATCCGGCATCGATGATGTCGTCGCCCGCGCCGCCCTCGACCACGAAATCGCGCCCATCCGGGATGCCGATCGCAACCAGCTTGTCGATGCTGTCCAGATCAGAGGGGCTGACCCCGACCAAGGTGATCGATTCTCCGCCCGGAAATGTCAGAACCGCATTGCCCGACCCGTCATCGCTGACCGCCACATCACCGGCATGAACCGGCGTGGTGCCGTAATCCGAGGTGACAAGCGAAACATCGAGCTGATCATTGGCGGTGCCATCACCCGAATCCGTCATGTCAAAGCCCAGAACCCGGTCCGCCCCCGAAAGATCGGCCAGCCGAATGGTGTCGCGCCCGGCCCCCAGCACGATATTCTCGATCTCCTCGAAACTGGCGGTCGATACGCCATCGCTGAAACTTCCGGTCTCGGGGTTGGATCCGGTCAGGTCGATGGTCAGATCATCGGTGACCAGGCTCAGATCCAGCACATCGCCGGTGACCTCGCCGATGCCCTCGGCGCTGATCGTGTCATTGCCGAAATTGTTCTCGATGCGGATGGTGTCGTCATTATAGCCGCTCCAGATGTAATCATCACCCTCGCCGCCCCACATCTCGTCATTGCCGACCGAGCCGCGCAGCCAGTCATCCCCGGCCCCGCCCTTGATGATGTCATCGCCATCATTGCCGCTGATCGAATCGGCCCCGTCGCCGCCCTCAAGACTGTCAGCACCCAGGCCGCCATCAATGGTATCATCGCCGCCGCCGCCGAGGATGGTGTCATTATCCTCGTCGCCATAAAGATCATCATCCCCCGCGCCGCCCTCCAGACTGTCATCGCCGGTGCCGCCGCGCAGCGTATCGGCCCCGATGCCGCCGACCAGCGTATCATTGCCGACATTGCCCAGCAGGCTGTCATCGCCGCCCTGGCCGTAAACCTCGTCATTGCCCGCACCGGCATCGACAATATCATCGCCGCCACCGGCCAACACGTAATCATCATCGCTGCCGGCATTGCCGGTCTGCGCACCGGTGCTGTCGCCGGCATCGATCCGGTCGCCTTCGGGGTCACCGGTATAGCCCGCGTCGATCAGATCATCGCCGCCGGTGCCCTCGACAATGTCATCGGGCGGGGCCACGCCAAAACTCAGATCACCGATCCCGGCGCCACCGGATTGGGTGCCGTCCGGCCCGTCTTCAAACGTCACCACCAGCCGTGAAATCTGCCCCGGCAGGGTGATCGTCACATTATTGGCGATAGGGCCATCCGCCTCGATCGTGACCGACCCGTCCGGGTTCACGGTCACGGTTTCATCGACCAGCCCGGTCCGCCCCGCAATCACATCGGCCGCGGCCAGCATGTTGCCCTCCGCGTCATAGGCGCGGATCGTGAACATATCGTCATAGGTGGAGCCAGAAGAATTGACATGCTGCAAGTCAAAGCTGAGATTCTCGACCACATTGGAAAACTGATACTCGGCCGTAATCGGTGCCGAGAGGCCAAAGGCCCCGAATTCGGAAACCCCATAGCCCGATTGCGACGCATCCCAGGCCTTGTCCGTGAACGTGCCGGTGACGGTGGTGGCGTTGGCCCCATCGGCAATCACCGTGCTGCCGCTTTGCGCGGTTCCGCCCGGCCCGGTCAGCCAGATTGCATTGTCAAGCACAGCCATATCGCCACCTGTTTGCGTATCATCACACGGGAAAAATCCCCGAACGGAACGGGGACCACCTGGATGCAAATATGGTCAGCAAGCATGGCCCAAATCAGGCAATCGACAGGCGAGTTCGGGGCAAAACAAGGGTGGCTGCACGCCCTCAGCGGCGTTGCATCTTGACCGGCTCGCTGCGCGCCAGACGCAGGACATGGGCCATATAGGGCCTGGTCGTCTCATCGCGGCGCGTGGCCCCGTAAAGCCGCCGGGTCAGGCCATGTTCGGTCAGCGGCCGGGTCACGTAGCTGGCATTGTTGCGCAAATCGCGCACCACCCAATCGGGCAGAACCGCCACGCCACGGTTCGACGCCACCAATAGCAAAATCACCGCCGAAAGCTCCACCTGACGCACCGCGCGCGGCTCAATTCCGGCCGGGTTCAAAAGCTGGCTGAACACATCCAGCCGGTTGCGCTCCACCGGGTAGGTGATCAGCATCTCATCGGCGAAATCCTCGGCCTCGATAAAGGGCTTGGCGGCCAGAGGATGCCCGGCGGCAGCGACAAAGACCGGCTCATAGTCGAACAGCGGCGTGAAATCGACGCCCGGCAGGTCTTCGGGGTCCGACGAGATCACCAGATCGACCTCCTCGCGCATCAGGGCAGGCAGGGCCTCGAATTGCAGGCCGGGGCGGATATCGACATCGACCTCGGGCCAGGCGACGCGGAACGCCTCCAGCACCGGCAGCAGCCAATCGAAACAGGCATGGCATTCGATGGCGATATGCAGCCGCCCCGATTTGCCGGACCTGAGCGCGCGAAACTCCTCCTCCATCGCCGCCATCTGCGGCAATATCTGATCGGCCAGACGCAACAGCCGCATCCCCGCCCCGGACAGTTTCATCGGCTTTGACCGGCGCACGAACAGCTCCATCCCGGCCTGCTCCTCCAGCCCCTTGATCTGATGGCTGAGCGCGCTTTGCGTGATATGCAGCCGGTCGGCGGCCCGCGCCAGCCCGCCCTCCTGATGAATGGCCTTGATGGTGCGCAGATGGCGAAATTCGATATGCATTAGTCGGGCTCATGTAGATGATGAATGTTATGAGTTTGCCTCATGTGTTCATCTATGCGACATCCGGGGCACCTGATCAAGGATACCCGTCATGGCCCCGACACCGCCCCAGACACCGCCCCAGACACCGGCCCCCGCCCCGCGCGTCTCGTTCGAGTTCTTCCCGCCGCAATCGCTCGAGGCCTCGTTCCGGTTGTGGGATACGCTGGCCACGCTGGCCCCTCTGGGTCCGGAATTTGTCTCCGTCACCTATGGCGCCGGCGGCACCACGCGCGATCTGACCCATGAGGCGGTGAAAACCATCCATGCCCATACCGGCGTGCCGGTGGCCGCACATCTGACCTGCGTCGATGCCAGCCGCACGGAGACCCTCGAGATCGCCGAAAGCTACGCCGCTGCGGGCGTCACCCAGATCGTTGCCCTGCGCGGCGACCCGCCAAAAGGCGCGACCGGCTTTCGCCCGCATCCCGACGGCTTTGCCTCCTCGATCGAACTGGTCGGCGCATTGGCCAAAACCGGCACATTCGACATCCGGGTCGGGGCCTATCCCGATCCGCATCCCGAGGCCGAAAACCTGCAAGCCTGCGTCGATTACCTCAAGGCCAAGATCGACGCCGGGGCCAGCTCGGCCATCACCCAGTTCTTCTTTGAGGCCGACACCTTCTTTCGCTTCCGCGATGCCTGCGCCAAAGCGGGCATCACCGCACCGATCATTCCCGGCATCCTGCCGATCACCAACTGGACCCGGGTGCGCCGGTTTGCCGCCCAATGCGGCGCGCATGTCCCGACCTGGCTGGAGGATGCTTTCGCCACCGCCACGCGCGACGGTCGCGAGGAATTGCTGTCGACCGCGATCTGCACCGAGCTCTGCTCGGACCTGATCGAGGGCGGCGTGAATGATCTGCATTTCTACACCCTCAACAGCCCCGATCTGACCCGCACCATCTGCGCCGCACTCGGCATCGCGCCGCAGGCAAAACTGGCGCAGGTGGCCTGAAAATACGTCACGTCGCGGGCCCGGTCCAGGGCTTGCAAAGGGGGACGCGGGGCGGCAGGTTGGCCACTGGTTCAGCCGCAAGGAATACCCCATGCCCGCGCCCTACCATGCCCAAACCGCCGCCGATCTTGCCGACCGCGACACGCTTTTGTCGATGTCGGGGCTGGCCTTCATGCAGGGTATCCGCGACGCCACCCTGCCGATGCCGCCGATCGCCGAACAGATGAACTACCGGATCGGGACGGTCGAAGAAGGCCGGGTCACCTTCCTGGGCACGCCGCTTTTTACCCATAGCAACCCGATGGGCACCGTGCATGGCGGCTGGTATGGCACGCTTCTCGACAGTTGCATGGCCTGCGCGGTGATGACCAGGGTGCCGCAAGGCTCGGCCTATACAACGCTGGAATACAAGATCAACATAATCCGCCCGATCCCCATCGGGGCAGAGATCGTGGCCGAAGGCGTCACCTCGCATAGCGGGCGCTCCACCGGCGTGGCCGAGGGCACCATCCGGGGTGTCGAGGATGGCAGGCTCTATGCCACCGGCTCCACCACCTGCATCATCCTGAAAATGACCTGACCGCGCCCCGAAAATCTTTCCCGAAAGATTTTCCACCACCACAAAATCTTTCGCGAAAGATTTTGCCCGCGCCCGATTTCATTGACTTCAAGATGCCGTTGGGGCATGGCCGTTTCTTCAACTTTCCGTATGGAGACCCCCGATGATCACGCCGGTCCTGCCCAGCTATTCCCGCGCGCCCCTTTCCTTCGTCAAAGGCGAAGGTGCCTGGATGATCGAGGCCGATGGCCGACGTTTTCTGGATTTCGGCGCAGGCATCGCGGTGACATCCCTGGGCCATGCCCATCCGGCCCTGATCAAGGCGCTGACCGATCAGGCCAATGCGCTGTGGCACAGCTCGAACCTCTATAACGTGCCGGGCCAGCAGGCGCTGGCCGAAAAGCTGGTCGATCACACCTTCGCCGACACCGTGTTCTTTTGCAATTCCGGCACCGAGGCGGGCGAGCTTGCGGTCAAGATGGCGCGCAAATACTGGTATGATCTGGGCCAGCCCGAGCGTCACGTCATCCTGACATTCGAGGGCGCATTTCATGGCCGCTCCACCGGCATGATCTCGGCCGCGGGCGGCGACAAGCTGACCTGCGGCTTCGGGCCGTTGCTGCCGGGCTTTCGGCATCTGCCCTTTGGCGATCACGAAGCGCTGACTGAGGCTGCCAAAGCCCCCGATGTGGCCGCCATAATGGTCGAGCCGGTGCAGGGCGAAGGCGGCATCCGGCCCCTGTCCGATGCCTGCCTGAAAGGCATGGCCGATCTGTGCGACGAACACGGGCTCTTGCTGATCCTGGATGAAATCCAATGCGGGATGGGGCGCACCGGCAAACTCTTCGCGCATGAATGGGCCGGCATCTCGCCCGATATCATGATGGTCGCCAAAGGCATCGGCGGCGGCTTTCCCCTGGGCGCGCTGCTGGCCACCGAAAAGGCCGCCCAAGGCATGACCCCCGGCACGCATGGCTCGACCTATGGCGGCAACCCGCTTGCCTGCGCTGTCGGCTGCGCCGTGGTCGATGAAATCACCAAGGACGGCTTTCTCGACGACATAAGCCGCCGCGCGGGCTTTTTGCGGCAGCAACTCGAAGGCCTCGTTGCCAGCCACCCCGACATCTTCACCGGCATCCGCGGCAAGGGTTTCATGTTGGGGCTGATCTGCACACCGCCCAATCTGGATGTGGTCAATGCCGGCTATGACGCCCTTGTCCTGACCGTGCCGGGCGGCGACAATGTCGTGCGCCTGTTGCCGTCGCTGACCATATCCGAGGAAGAAATCGCACAAGGCGTCGCGCGCCTAGATACCGCCGCCACCGCATTGGAACCCGCCGACTAACCATCCCCCTCCGCTTCTTTGCGCCCCAAATATCCTCGGGGGAGCGCGAGGGGGCAGACAGCCCCCTCGCTCCCGCCACCAGCCAAAAGCATCAAAACCCCATGACCCATTTCCTCGATATCGACCAAACCCCCGCCGCCGACCTGCGCCAGATTCTGACCCAGGCCGCCGCGATGAAATCGGCCCGCAAGGGCCTGCCCAAAGGCACGCCCGACGCCGAGCAGGCGCTGGCGAACCACATGGTGGCGCTGATCTTTGAAAAACCCTCCACCCGCACCCGCATCAGTTTCGATGTCGGCGTGCGCCAGATGGGCGGCCAGACCCTGGTGCTGTCAGGCTCCGACATGCAGCTTGGCCATGGTGAAACCATCGCCGATACCGCCCGCGTGCTGAGCCGCTATGTCGATCTGATCATGATCCGCACCTTCGAGGAAGCCACCCTGCTGGAAATGGCCGAATACGCCACGGTGCCGGTGATCAACGGCCTGACCAACCGCAGCCATCCCTGCCAGATCATGGCCGACATTCTGACCTTCGAGGAACATCACGGCCCCATTGCGGGCAAAAAGGTGGTCTGGTCCGGCGACGGCAACAATGTCTTTGCCAGCTTCGCCCATGCCGCCCAAAAATTCGGCTTTGACCTGACCTTCACCGGCCCCGAAACACTGGACCCTGAGGCGCACCTGATCCCCGGCATCACCATTGAACGCGACCCGCACAAGGCCGTGCAGGGGGCCGATCTGGTGGTCACCGATACCTGGGTCTCGATGCATGATCCGCAAAGCGCGCGCGAACGCCGCCACAACCAGTTGCGCGGCTATCAGGTCAACGAAGATCTGATGGCGGCGGCCAAGCCCGACGCGATCTTCATGCATTGCCTGCCCGCCCATCGTGACGATGAGGCAACCAGCGCGGTGATGGACGGCCCGCGCTCGGTGATCTTCGACGAAGCCGAGAACCGCCTGCACGCGCAAAAGGCCATCATGCGGTTCTGCCTGGGGGTCTGAGGCGCTCTGATTCCCGATCCGGCACGGGTGGTTCGGGCGGCCTCGCCGCGCGTTCCGCGCGTCGATCCGGTTTTGGATATTTGAAGCACAAAGAAGGCCGGGGCCAGCAAACCCTTACGCATCGCTCTTGCTTGGCGGCGTCAGGTTCAAAGGTCAGGCGAGGGCACCGGCAAGGGAGCAGGATCTGTCCGTCACCACGGCTTGCGTGACATGCTCTGCTGGCGGCGATGGTAGCGATCTCCTGAGCCTCCCCGGGCACGCCCGTTGCTGCACTGACGGGGCTTGCCCTTCTGATCGCTCTGGCGCAGGCCTGTTACGTCAACGCCAAGGCCCGCGCCGATGCCAGCTTCGTGACCCCGTTTTCTTTTGTCACCCTCGTCTTTGCCGCCCTCTTTGATGCGGCGGTTTTGGCACGGTGCCCGACCTGATCAGCCTGATCGACAGCGCCATCATTATCTCGGGCGCAGCCCTTCTGACCTGGCACCAGGCCTATCTGCGCATATCGCCCGCGTAATCGCCGCGCTTGCCCCTTTTCATCCCCGCCCGGGGCCCATATAACCAGAGGCTGCACTTGGGGCTAAGGATCAGGAGGGGCATATATGTCCTGGACCGACGAGCGGGTAGAGCTTCTCAAAAAAATGTGGGGCGAGGGGCAATCAGCCTCACAAATCGCCAAGGAACTGGGCGGCGTGACGCGCAATGCCGTGATCGGCAAGGTGCATCGCCTTGGCCTGTCAAACCGCACGGCAGGCGCTGCGGCCAAATCAGCCGCCCCTGCCGCCAAGGAAGCCGCCGCCAAACCTGCGGCCAAACCCGACCCCGCCCCCAAACCGGCAGCACCGCGCGCCAAAGAAAGCAGCCCGGCACCTGAACCCGCCGCACGCCCCAATAACGTGATGCCACTGCGCAAACCCATCGTGCCCGCAGGTCAGCCGCTGCCGCCGCAACCCTCAGCCAATGAGATCAGCCCCGAGGCGCTGGCCAAGGTCAGCGAGGTCGAGAAACACGCCAAACGCATCAGCCTGATGGAATTGACCGAACGGGTCTGCAAATGGCCAATCGGCGATCCCGCCACCGATGATTTCTATTTCTGCGGCCTGCCGGTGCAACAGGGCAAACCCTATTGCGAAGCCCATGTCGGCGTCGCGTTTCAACCCATGAGCAGCCGCCGCGACCGGCGGCG
>NZ_JBTUJH010000074.1:0-45835 GCF_058343375.1 Alterinioella sp. | reverse complement strand
GACATGCCGAAATCTTCCGCGATGGCCTTCATCGGGCGGCGCCCGTCGCGCACCTCGATGCGGGCCGCCTCCATCCGCATTTCGCGATAGATCGGAGCCGGGCTGTCACCAAGTTCCTTTTCATAGAGCCGCTCGAGCTGTCGGTGCGAGACGCCGAGCTGAACCGCCAGCGCCCCGATCGAGACCGGGTGAAACAGGTTTTCGCGCATGATCACAAGCCCCGCCAGCACGGTTTTCTGGGTGGTGTCATAGCGATCGGTGACCGGCTCCAACTGCGATCTTGCCGCCTCGGAGCGTTTGGCCCCCTCGCTTTGCGCGGCCGAGATCCTGGCCTCGGCCAGCGCGTGGCGGAACAAGGCTGCGGCCCCTGCCGCCCGCGCGGTGGCCAGCGTTTCACCCCATAAAAACGGCCCATATGCCACCTCGACCCGGCGCGCCCGTGCCCGGATACGGCCCGCCAGATCGGGATGGGCAACCACCCGCGCGCCCTCGGGCAGGCCCGCCGCGGCCAGTAAAACCACAGCTGCGCCAATCGCCCAAAGCGGTATATTCTTGCGTCTGGCCCGGCGCAGAACGGCCAGCGCCGCCTCGCGCATGTCATCGGGCAGGTCGCGGCCCGACAGGACGACCAGAACCGTGTCGGCCTCGATCTCATCGCTCCGCAAATCGGGGCGCACCCGCACATCGCAACTGGCGGTGACAATTCGCCCATCCAGCGTGGCGGTGGCAAAGGTGATATGCGCGGCCTCTTCCGTCAGCACCGCGCAGGCCGCACCAAGCGCTGCCAGATTGAACCCGGGCAGCAGCAGAAATGTGAAATGGGCGGGCGCGGTCATGGGGTCCACCCTATCGGTGACGGGAAATATCGCCAAGCCGGGCGCGTCATTCCCGCTGCGCGCACCGACATCTTGCAAAATGCATCCCCGCACCCCGCCCGGCGGCCCCGGTTGGCCCTGTGATCTGACAGTTGCGACTTGATCCCCGGCCCGATCCGGTTTCTGTTGGCCCGCAACCAGGGAGGTTCGACATGCAAACCGTTTTTGTGCAGATCCGCTGCAAACCGGGCACGACCTATGACGTGGCCTTCAAGATCGTTCTGAAGGAAATCCATGCCGAACTGTTTTCCACCAGCGGCGAATATGACTTGCTGGTCAAGCTGATCATCCCGGCAGAAGAGGATATCGGGCGCTACATAAATGACCGGCTTTGCGATGTGGACGGGATTGAACGGACCCTGACCACGCTGACTTTCAAGGCCTTCTGAACAAACAGAAACGGGGAGAGAAATATGAAATTGAGATCACTTGCATTGGCAGGGCTGATGGCCTCTGTGGCACCGATGGCGCTGGCCGATACCGACGGCGTCACCATCGGCATGATTACCACGCTATCGGGCGGCGGGGCCGGGCTTGGCATCGACATGCGCGATGGTTTCATGCTGGCGCTGGCGCAATCGGGGCGCGACGATATCGAGGTCATCATCGAGGATGACGAACGCGCGCCGGATCGCGCCGTGCAACTGGCCGACCGGATGATCCAGGCCGATGATGTCGACATTCTGACCGGCATCATCTGGTCGAATCTGGCCATGGCCGTGGTGCCGTCCGCCACCGCGCAGGGGCTGTTCTACCTCTCACCCAATGCCGGGCCGTCACAACTGGCCGGTGCGGGATGCAACGAGAATTATTTCAACGTCGCCTGGCAGAATGACAACCTGCATGAAGCGGCAGGGGCCTATGCCAATACGGCCGGCTATGAGAACTCCTTCATTCTGGCCCCGAATTACCCGGCCGGGCGCGATGCGCTGGCGGGCTATCAGCGGTTCTTTGAGGGCGGCGTGACCAATGAGGTCTACACGCAGCTTGGCCAAAGCGATTATGCCGCCGAGATCAGCCAGATCCGCAATTCGGGTGCCGATAGCGTGTTCTTCTTCCTGCCCGGCGGCATGGGCATCGCCTTCATGCGCCAATATGCCGAGGCGGGCGTGGATATTCCGCTGATCGGCCCGGCCTTCAGCTTTGATCAGGGCATCCTGCAGGCCGTGGGCGAAGCAGCACTTGGGGTGCGCAACACCTCGCAATGGAACCGCGATATCGACAACCCGACCAATATCGCCTTTGTCGAGACGTTTCAGGCCGAATATGACCGCCTGCCCTCGCTCTATGCCAGCCAGGGTTTCGACACCGCAAATCTGATCATATCAGCGCTGGAGGTGGCCCATCCCGACGATGCCGACGCCTTCCGCACGGCGCTGCAGGCGGCGAATTTCGATTCCGTGCGCGGTGATTTCGAATTCGGCCCGAACAACCACCCGATTCAGGATATCTATGTCCGCGAAGTGGTGATGATGGGCGATGTTCTGACCAATGAAATCATCGGCATCGCGCTGGAAGATCGCGGTGATGCCTATTCCGATCAGTGCCAGATGTAGGGCAACCGGGGCCGGGCCTTTGCAGGTCCGGCCTCAAATTCCGAAAAACGCCCCTGCCGGGCCAAATTCCGAAAAACGGCCCTGCCGGGCCGACGCGCCCCGCGTTGCCCTATGCCTGAAACCACGCCATCAGCGCGGCCCGGTCCGGCGCGACGGGGGTGGCCATACCTTGGGTGAATTCTTCGAATATCGGCAGGTTCAGCGCGTTCACCCCGACAATCACCGGAATACCTTCGCTCAGCGCGGCTCCGATCAGCGGGCGGAAGCCGCGGCCATCGGCCTCCTGCTTGCCGAATTTGTTGATCACCAGCAGATCGGCACCACCCCGCAGGCTGGCATCGACCAGCCCCGCCGCCTGCTCCAGCACCGCCGCATCCAGGCGACACCCGCGTGACCCCGGCCCCAGATCCTGGGAAATGCGCAGAACCGGCCCGGCGGGCAACACTTCGACATCCATGTCACAGGGCTTGTCTGGGCCGCAATCGGTATTGGTCTGAACAATCCCCGCCACATTTGTGCCCGCCTCCATCAACGCATGGACAAAGCCATGCAGGATCATGTCCAGATCGCCCTTGCCCGGTGACATGACATATCCGATTTTCATGGGTCAGCCCTCTTTGCGGTCCCTGCGTCGCACCGGTTCTAAGGGGCCGTCCGGCGATTGTCACGGGTCCCTCGCCTCACCTTTGCCGCTGCGAGTTGGCACCCGTGGCCCGATTGTCCGATTCAGACCGGCCCGGTCACCTGAATGACACAGAATGACACAAACAGGCGGCGAAAATTCACGGCTGACGGATCGACAATTCCATATCCCGCGCTAGGGTGTGGCTGAAACGCGCTGGCCGCAAATAATTCGGGGTGAAACGATGCGATACCACACACCATCCAGTTTTGAGGACGCCACCACCATTGCCGCGCGTGCCACCGGAACAACCCGGTTTCTGGCAGGCGGCACCGATGTTCTGGTGCAGTTGCGCTCGGACCTTGTGACGCCCGATGACCTGATCGATGTCAAACACATCCCCGGCGTGAAGGACATCACCCGGACCAAGGATGGCGGCTGGCGGATCGGCGTGGCCGTGACCGGGGCCGAGATGCGCGAGCACGAGGGCCTTGGCCGCGACTGGCCGGGCATTGTCGAAGGCATGGACCTGATCGGCTCGACCCAGGTGCAGGGCCGCGCGACGCTTGTTGGCAACCTGTGCAATGGCTCGCCCGCCGCCGATGGTGTGCCTGCGATGGTGGCCGCTGGCTGCACCGTCACCGTAACCGGGCCGGACGGATCATCGCGCGATGTGGCGGTCGAGGACATCCCCACCGGCCCCGGCAAGACCGCGCTGACCAAGGGCGAGATGATATCGGCGGTGAACATCCCGGCCCGCGGGCAAAATGGCGGCGATGCCTATCTGCGGTTCATTCCGCGCACCGAAATGGATATTGCCGTGGTCGGCTGTGCCGTGAACCTGGTGGTGGCGGGCGACACCATCACATCGGCGCGCGTGGTTCTGGGTGCCATCGCCCCCACCATCCGGCTGGTCGAGGAAGCCGCCGCGGCCATCATCGGCACCGCGCTGGATGACACGGCCCTGGCGGCGCTGGCCCAGGCCGCGCGCGCCGCCTGCGCGCCCATCGACGACAAACGCGGCACCATCGAGTTTCGCACCGATGTGGCCGGCGTGCTGGCCGGACGGGCCGCAAAAATCGCATATGCCCGCGCCAGGGGAGAGGCCGAATGAGCAAGATCCACGTAACCACCACCATCAATGGCGACGCGGTCGAATATCTCTGCGATCCGCGCGAAACCCTGCTGGATTGCCTGCGCGACCGGGTCGGGTTGACCGGGTCCAAGGAAGGCTGCGGAACCGGCGATTGCGGGGCCTGCAGCGTCACGATGGACGGGCGGCTTGTGTGTTCCTGTCTGGTTCTGGGGGCCGAGGCCGAGGGCAAGGATATCGCTACCATCGAAGGCATGGCCACGGGTGCCACGCTGCACCCGCTGCAACGCAAATTCATCGAACATGCGGCGCTGCAATGCGGCATCTGCACGCCGGGAATTCTGATCGCGGCCAAGGCCCTGTTGGAAAAGAACCCCGACCCGACCGAGACCGAAACGCGCTACTGGCTGGCGGGCAATCTGTGCCGCTGCACCGGATATGATAAAATCATTCGCGCCGTGATGGATGCGGCGCAGGAAATGCGGGAGGCCTCGTAATGGCTCTGGATAGCAACGCCCGGAAATTCAAATATATCGGCACCCGGCCGGACCGCCCCGACGGGCTGGACAAGGTCACCGGCAAGGCGCGGTTCGGGGCCGATTTCTCGATGCCCGGCATGTTGCATGGCGCGATCCTGCGCAGCCCCCATGCCCATGCCAGGATTCTCAAGATCGACGCTGCCCGGGCGCTGGCGCTGAAGGGCGTCAAGGCGGTGGTGACGCGGGCCGATTTTCCGACCGGGCTGACCGGCGAAGACTGGAACATCCAGGAAAACGTCATGGCGGGGGAAAAGGCGCTCTATGATGGCCATGCCGTGGCCGCCATCGCCGCGACCAGCCAATTGATCGCCCGCGATGCGCTGAAGCTGATCGAGGTCACCTATGAGGTGCTGCCCCATGTCACCGATGTCGACAAGGCGATGGCTGAGGGTGCCCCGGTGATCCGCGAAGGGGCCGCCGATTATTCGGTGCCCGAAGGCATGCACCCCAATGTCGTGCGCTATATGGAATCGGGGCGCGGCGACCTGGAAGCAGGCTTTGCCGCCGCCGATCTGGTGATCGAGCAAAGCTACAAGACCGAGGCCACGCATCAGGGCTATATCGAGCCACATGCCTGCGTCGCCCAACTGGGGGCCGACGGCAAGGGAGAGCTTTGGTGCTGCACCCAGGGCCATTGGTTCGTGCGCCAGATGTGCAGCGCCGTTCTGGGCCTTGAGGCGACGCAACTGCGCGTCACACCATCCGAGATTGGTGGCGGGTTTGGCGGCAAGACCACGGTTTTCATCGACCCGGTGGCGCTGGCGCTGAGCCGCAAGGCAAACCGTCCCGTCAAGATCGTGATGAGCCGGTCCGAGGTGCTGCGCGCCACCGGACCGACCGCGTCGGCCTCAATGGATATCAAGATGGGCATGACCAGGGACGGCAAGATCACCGCCGCCTCTGGCGTTTTCCGCATGCAGGGCGGGGCCTTTCCGGGTGCACCGGTTGATGTCACCACCATGCTGGCCTTTGCCAATTACGATATCGAACACGTGCATCACGTTGGATATGACGTGATGGCCAACCGCCCGAAACAGGCCGCTTACCGCGCGCCGGGGGCACCGATGGGGGCCTTTGCGGTGGAATCGACGCTGGATGAACTGTGCCGGCAATTGAATCTCGACCCGATCGACACCCGCCTGAAAAACGCGGTCAAGGAGGGCACCCGCGCCACTTTCGGACCGAAATTTCCGCCCGTGGGCCTGATCGAAACCCTGCAGGCCGCCAAGGCACATCCGCAGTATTGTGCACCGCTTGGCCCCAATCAGGGGCGCGGCGTCGCCTCGGGCTATTGGATGAATTGGGGCGGGGAAACCTCGGCCTCGGTCGCGGTGGGCGAAGATGGCACCGTGCAGGTCTCGGTCGGCACCCCCGATATTGGCGGCAGCCGGGCTTCGATGGCGCTGATGGCGGCCGAGGCCTTTGGCGTGCCCTATGAAAATGTCCGCGTGAATATCGCCGATACCGGCACGCTTGGCATCAATGAGCCCACCCATGGCAGCCGCGCCACCTTTGCCAGCGGCCTGGCCACGATCGCAGCCGCCAATGAGGCGATCGGAAAGCTCTGCAAACGGGCAGCGGATAAATGGGGCATCGATGCCGAGGCCGTGACCTGGGAGGATGGCTATGCCAAACCTTCGGGCCCCAATGCCGGCGAGTTCGAGCCGCTCAGCATCGCCGAGATTGCCGCCGAAATGGGATCGACCGGCGGGCCGATATCGGGCCATCACGAAAGCAGCCCGGACGGGTTCGGCGGCAGCTTTGGCACCCATATCGTCGATCTGGAGGTTGACCCCGAAACCGGGCGCAGCACGATCCTGCGCTATCTGGTGGTGCAGGATGCCGGCAAGGCGATCCATCCGGCCTATGTCGAGGGTCAGTTTCAGGGCGGCGCGGTGCAGGGCATCGGATGGGCGTTGAACGAGGAATATGTCTATGGCGAGGATGGCCGACTGCAAAATCCGATCTTCCTGGATTACCGCGTGCCGGTGGCCTCCGACCTGCCGATGATCGACACGATTATTGTCGAGGTGCCAAACCCCGGCCACCCTTACGGCGTGCGCGGCGTCGGCGAAACCGGCATCACGCCGCCATTGCCCGCGGTGGCCAATGCGGTGCGCGACGCGATCGGTATTCGGATGACAGAACTGCCGCTGACACCACCGCGCGTTCTGGCCGCGATCAAGGGCCGGGGCTGATGGTGGCGGTCAATCTCTGGTCGGGGCTGCGGGCGCTGGCCGACGGTCACGAGGTGGTCGAGGTCGAGGGCGACACCGTGGGCCAGTTGCTGGATGCGCTGGTGGCGGCCTATCCGGCCCTGGCCCCGGCCATCGAACGCGGTGTTTCGGTCTCGGTCGACGGCCAGATCATCGCCAGCAACCGGCATGTGAAAGTGGCCCCCGATGCCGAGGTTTTCCTGCTGCAACGGCTCTATGCGGGCTGAAATGCGGCGGGCGGCGGCGGTCAGCCATTGACGATCAAATAGCGCGCGATGCCATAGACATAGAGCGTTGCGAATATGATGTTGATATATTTCAACTGCGGCTCGGTTCTGAGCCAGCCGCAATAGATCCAGATCAGGCAAAATGGCAGGCTCAGCACCATGGCCGCAAATTGCCAGCCCTGGACGATGCTGATCGTGCTGCCAAGCCCGAGCGCAACTGCGATCCACTTCAAAACCTGCTCATAACGAGCAAACGTCATCAGCGTCATGTATTTCAGAACTTTCAGGTTATCAGCGCCGTTGACCCGGCGTTCTGATACCTCTTCGATACCGGCAGATGCCGCGCCGGTCAATATCGGCGACCCTGCCCCGGTCAGGTCGTCGGGATGATCCAATCCGGAATGATGCCCGAGCGGGCGATATAGGGCTGCACATCGCACCCCTTGAACAGCCCGTGATCGGTGATCAGAACCGTCGACAGCCCCGCCGCGGCACCGCCCAGAATATCGGTATGCAGCGTATCGCCGACCATCGCGATGCGGGCGCGGTCTATTCCGGCAAGCCGTGCAAGGGCGGCATCGAACGCATTGCCATGCGGCTTGCCGAAGAACATTGGGACGACACCGGTGGCCCGCGAAATCTCCTGCGCATAGGCACCGGGCTCCAGCGTCAGCCCGCTGTCACGCGGGGCCACCAGATCGGGGTTGGCCACGATCAGGGGGCGGGGATGGTCCTTGAGGGCGGCAATCAGGCGGGCATTTTCGGGCCGCCCCCACCGGGCGCTTGACAGAAACAGGAACCCGCCCGCCCGCGCATGATTATCCGGCGCGTCCAACAAGGACACGACCGGTGCGGGCGCGTCGGGGAACCTGTCCCCTTTGGCGGAAATCGCGGCCCATTTCTGGCCGTCCGGCAGCTGCGGCAGCCCCGTAAAGGCAATATCGCGGCTGGAGATCACCTCATCTTCGCTGAAATCGAAACCCATGCGGGCGTATTTCGCCACGCTTTGCGCCCTTGTGTCGCTTGCCGCATTGGTCAACACGATCAGCCGCTTCCCCTTCGCGCGCAATCCCGCCATGCGGGCAACCGCGCCGGCAATGGCGCTTTCGCCCCGGTTCAGAACGCCGAACGCATCCAGAATGAAGGCGTCGAACATCCCTGCCAGATCCTCGAGATTTGCGGCATGTTTCGGTGCCGACCCAAACACGGCACGGGGGGCATCGGGCCGGATCTCCTGATACCGGTCAAAGGCCCATCCGGCATCGATTTCAGCCACGCCAGGTCAGCCCCTGAGCCAGCAGAATACGTTGGGCGCGGGCCGGGTAATCAGTGATCAACCCGTCGACGCCCACATCAATCGCGGCCTGAATTTCACCCGGGCTGTTCACCGTCCAGGCATTGACGATCAACCCGCGCGCATGCGCACGGGCGACCTCATCGGCGCGGATATCGGTGTGATAGGGGCTCCAGACCGCGCCGCCCATATCAGCAATCAGGTCCGGCAGCGAACCGCCCGCATCGCCAAGTTCCGCCCCGGCCATCCAGTCAGATCCATCAATGATATTGGGATCCATCGGCGGGTCGGGCCGGATCAGATAGCTCAGATGCGAGCGCGGCAGATCGGGAGCCTGCTTTGCCAGCTCCTGCAAAATTCGCCAGTCGAAGGATTGTAAAATCACGCGGGTGGCCAGCCGGAACCGATTCAGCACCGCCAGAATGCCGGCCACATAATCGGGCAAGGGTGGCGTGAATTCAGGCCGCGAGGGTTTGCTTTTGATCTCGATGTTCAGCCAGACACCGTCATAGGGCGGGCGGCTGACCAGCTCGGCCAGCTCTGCAAGGGTCGGGATGCTTTGATCATCGAGAAAGGCCTGATCGGGATATCGGGCGGCGTAATCGGTGCCGGCGCGCAAGCCGCCCACATCATGGGCCTTGAGCTCTGCCAGCGTCAGATTGTGGATTACGGGGCCCTGCCCCTCCAGCCAGCGGCCTGACGCGTCCCGGGTTGATGCGGCCATGAGACGTGGATTATGCGTTATCACCGGCACATCATCTGCCGTGGTCAGCACATCCAGCTCGACCACATCTATCCCGATATCGAATGTATTCTGAAATCCGATCAGCGTGTTTTCCGGCAGCACTCCGCGTGCGCCACGATGGCCATGAACACGCACGATCCCCGGTGCCTTTCGCAAAGCGGTCAGTGGGTCTGACACCGGCCCCTACCCTACGATCCGCTTTCCGGTCGTGACATCAAACAGATGCGCCGCACCGACGGGGGCGGAAAAGCGCACGGTGTCACCGATTTCAATCAGGCTGATCCCTTCAAGACTGACGACCATCTGCTGATCGGCACCCGCCATTGGCCCGTGCAACAGCGTCACGCCGCCAAGATGTTCCAGCATATCGACCGTCATCGATAGCGGCCCCTCGTCATCGAGCATCAGATGTTCGGGCCGGATGCCCAGTGTGACCGCGCCGCTGGCGGGCACGACCGTATCCATCTGCGCGCCAGACGCCAGCGTCACCGTTCGCCCATCCGCCGTGGCGGGCAGGAAATTCATTGCCGGGCTGCCGATAAAACCGGCGACAAAGATCGAGGCGGGCCGTTCATAAAGCTCGATCGGTGTTCCGAACTGTTCGACATAGCCGCCGTTCAGAACCATCAGCCGGTCGCCGAGGGTCATCGCCTCGACCTGATCATGGGTGACAAAGATCGAGGTCACACCAAGACGTTTTTGCAGCTTCCTGATTTCCAGCCGCATCTGCACCCGCAGCTTGGCGTCAAGATTTGACAGCGGCTCGTCGAACAAAAACACCTGCGGATCGCGCACGATGGCGCGCCCCATGGCAACACGCTGGCGCTGACCGCCCGACAATTGGCGTGGTCTGCGGTCCAGATAGGCCCCGATCTCGAGGATATCGGCCGCTTCTTCGACCCGCCGGTCGATCTCGGATTTGGGAAGCTTCCGGATCTTCAGCCCATAGGCCATGTTCTGGCGCACCGACATATGCGGATAAAGCGCGTAATTCTGGAACACCATGGCGATGTCGCGATCCGCCGGTTCCAGATCATTGACGCGTTTCCCGCCGATCAGGACATCGCCCGATGTCACGCTTTCCAGCCCCGCAACCATGCGCAGAAGGGTGGATTTGCCACAGCCTGACGGTCCCACGATGACGACGAATTCGCCATCCGTGATCTCGGCCTCGATATGGTGCAGCACTACGTCCGAGCCGTAATTTTTGGTCAGCGCATTCAGTGTGATATTCGCCATGGAGCTTTTCGTCCTATTTGTCGGTCTCGGTCAGCCCTTTGACAAAGAGCTTTTGCATTGCAATCACCACAAAGATCGGCGGTATCATCGCCAAGAGCGCCGTCATCATGATGATGTTCCATTGCGGGGATTGTTCGGCCGCCTCAAGCATCTGCTTGATGGAGACTACAATCGTCATCATATCGGTATCTGTCGTGATCAGAAGCGGCCACAGATACTGGTTCCAGCCAAAGATGAAGAGAATCACGAACAGGGCCGCGATATTGGTGCGTGACAGCGGGATCAGGATATCCCAGAAAAACCGCATCGGCCCGGCCCCGTCGATGCGGGCGCTTTCCAGCATTTCATCGGGGATCGTCAGGAACACCTGCCGAAACATGAACGTGGCGGTCGCCGATGCGATCAAAGGCACTGTCAGACCCCAATAGCTGTTGAGCATGCCCAATTGGGCGACCACCTCGAAGGTGGGCAGAATACGCACCTCGACCGGCAGCATCAGCGTGATGAAGATCATCCAGAAAAACGCCATGCGGAAGGGGAATTTGAAATAGACGATGGCAAAAGCGGACAAGATCGAGATGGCGATTTTGCCGCCCGCGATCACCAATGCCATGACCAGCGAATTGAACAGCATCATATAGACCGGGGCAGTTTGCGTGCCGTCCAGGCCGGACCCCCACATTGTCTGCTCGAAATTGATCCAGAACTGGTCACCGGGCCACATCGGGATGGGGGTTTGCAGCATCCGCCCGGCCTCGTGGGAGGCACCGACAAAGGTGATCCAGACCGGGAAGGCCACTATGGCCACGCCAAAGAGCAGGATGATATGGGTGCAGATTGTCAGAAGGCGGCGATTTTCAACCATCAGTATTCTACCTTCTTCTCGATATAGCGGAACTGCACAACCGTCATGCCCACGACCAGGAACATCAGAATGACTGATTGCGCGGCAGAGCCACCCAGATCGAGCCCGATGAACCCGTCACTATACACCTTGTAGACCAGCGTTGTGGTAGACCCCGCCGGCCCGCCGCTGGTTACCGCGTGGATGATACCGAACGTGTCGAAGAAGGCATAGACGGCATTGACCACAAGCAGAAAGAACGTGGTCGGCGATATCAGCGGAAAGACGATCGTGACAAACCGCCGGATCGGGCCCGCACCGTCAATGGCGGCAGCTTCGATGATCGGGCGTGGAATGGATTGCATCGCGGCCAGGTAAAACAGGAAGTTATAGGCGATCTGTTTCCACGCCGCGGCCATTATGACCAGAAACATCGCCTCGCCGCCGTTCAGATAATGGTTCCAGTTATAGCCCACGAAATCCAGCAGATAGGGAAAGATGCCAATGGTGGGGTTGAACATGAAAACCCAAAGCGCACCGGCCAGCACGGGTGCCACGGCATAGGGCCATATCAGCAGCGTGCGATAGGCCGTCGCCCCGCGAAGAACGCGGTCGGCATACCCCGCCAGCACCAGAGCCATGGACATCGACAGGAACGCCACCACAACCGAGAAATAGATCGTGCGGCCAAACGCATTCCGGTATTGTTCGTCGCCCAGCAGATAGATGTAGTTTTCCAGCCAGACAAATTCGGTCGACAGGCCAAAGGCATCCTGGATCAGAAAGGATTGATAGACCGCCTGAGTGGCGGGCCAGATGAAAAAGACCAGCGTGATGATGATCTGCGGTGCCAACAGAAAGTAAGGCAGCACCGAAGTCGGGAAATGGACGCGCTTGAGCATCTGACCTCAGGGGGTGGCGGGCAAGGGGAAAGATAGGGATGACCCGGCCGCCGGAACTGGCGGCCGGGTCAATGTCATGCCTTATGACAGGACGATCAGTTCACGGACCGCTCGAACCGGCGCAACAGTTCATTGCCACGCTCGACCGCGTTGTCCAGAGCTTCCTGCGCCCCGATATCGCCTGCCCACAGCGCTTCAAGCTCTTCGTTGATCACGTCACGGATCTGCACGAAGTTGCCGAACCGCAGCCCGCGCGAATTGGGCGTCGGCGTGTTCAGGCTCAATTGCAGGATCGCCGTATCGGTGCCGGGGTTGGCTTCATAGAACCCTTGCTCCTGGCCAAGCTCGTAGGCGGCCGTAGTGATCGGCACATAGCCGGTTTCCTGGCTCCACCAGGCCTGCACCACAGGCGAGGACAGATAGGTCATGAATTGAGCCAGACCGCGATATTCCTCATCCTCGAAGCCCCGAAGCGCCCACAATGTCGCGCCCCCGATGATCGAGTTCTGCGGCGCATCGGCAATCGAAGTATCGAGCGGCAGCATCGCCTGGCCGAACTCGAACTCGGCCTGATCGACCATCGAGCCGTAATAGGCGGAGCTGTTCAGCCACATGCCGCATTCGCCATTGGTAAAGAGCGGCAGCGAATCGCCCCGACGCCCGCCATAGACAAAGCGCCCATTGTCGGACATCGCCGCGATCGCATCCAGACGCGCGGCAAGTTCCGGGGTGTTGAAGGTCAGTTCCGTGTCAAAACCCGTGAAACCGTTTTCACGCGTGCCAATCGGCAAGTTGTGCCAGGCCGAGAAATTCTCGACCATCACCCAGGATTGCCAGCCGAAGGACATGCCGCAGGACATGCCGCTATCGATCAGCGCCTGTGCAACGGTCTCGACTTCGTCCCAGGTTGTCGGCACCTCTGCGCCAGCTGCGGCCAGCGCGTCGGCGTTATACCACAGCACCGGAGAGGAGCTGTTGAAGGGCATCGACAGAAGCTCGCCCTCGGGCGTTTGGTAATAGGACACCACGGCGGGCAGGAAATCGTCGCCGTTGAAGGGCTCACCGGCATCGGCCATCAGTTGTTCGATCGGATAGATCGCACCTTCGGCGGCCATCATCGTTGCGGTGCCAACCTCGAAAACCTGCACCAGATGCGGCTGTTCACCGGCCCGGAAGGCGGCAATCGCTGCGGTCATGGTTTCGGTATAGTTGCCTTTATAGGTCGGGACGATTTCAAACTCGTCCTGCATCGCGTTGAACTCGGCGGCCATGCGGTCGATTCGCTCGCCATTGGCCCCGCCCATTGCGTGCCACCAGTTGATTTCGGTTTGAGCAGCCGCAGCGCCGGCCATCATGCCCATAAGCGCCGTGGACGCCAAAAGCGTCTTGGTGAAGGTCATTTCATGTCTCCCTGGCAGAAATGTTTTTCTGGTGGGCGCAGCTTTCGACCTTCCGGAGAATAATTCAAGTGATATTTTTGCGATACCAACATAACATTGTGTTATAAATGCCATCGGTGATGCGCGATCCCGTGCATCCAAGGCGAAAGGCCCCTTTGCGATGAAATTCCAGCTCAGACAGCTTGAGGCGTTTCAGGCAGTTGCCGAGGCCGGAAATGTCACCAAGGCCGCGAAACATCTGGGCGTATCGCAGCCCGCCGTCAGCAGGCTCTTGTCGGATTTTGCAAAATCCGTGGGATTCGAGATCTTTGACCGGCGTCACGGGGTGTTGATTCCAACATCCGAGGCGCGCTATCTGCTGGTCGAGGTCAAGCGTATTCTGGACGGGCTTGACCATCTTGAGGATCTGCGCCGCGACCTGACCGAACGCACGGCGGGCCATATCCGCATTGCCTGCCTGCCCGGATTTGCCGCCAGCCACCTGCCCGGCGTTCTGATCCGGTTCCTGGCCGAACGCCCCGGTGTGACGGTCACCCTGGAACCCGATCGCCCCGAACGCATTCTGGAATGGATCATCGGCGAGCAATATGATTGTGGAATCACCGATGGTTTCTCCGGTCACCCCGCAACCGACAGTCTGGATGTTCTGCTCAAATCGGTGTGCATCCTGCCGATGGGCCACCCGCTGGCGGAGCGCGCAGTGATCACACCCGCCGATCTGGCCAATGAAAAAATGATCCACACGCGCCGCGACAGCCGGTTTTTTCATCGCCTGAGCCGCGCCTTTTCGGCCCATGGGACCGAGATCAATTCCTGGGTCGAAGTGCGCCAGTTCACCGCCGCCTGCATGATGGTGCAGGAAGGCATGGGGGCCTCGATCGTGTCGGCGCTGGATGCGGCGCAATATGCGGGCAGTATCGTGATCCGGCCCTTTGAGCCGGCGATTCACCACCGCTTGACCATCTTGCGCCCCGCCACCGGAACCCGCACGCCGATCGTGCTGGATTTCATCGACGCCTTTACCGAAAGCCTGACCCCGTTTCTGGCCGAGGACAGCGCCTGATCAACCCTGCCGCGCCAGAAAATCCGCAACCTCGCGCACCAGCGGGATCGCCTCGGCAGCACCCGGCCGGGTGACTTGCAGCGCGGCGGCAGCGGCGGCCCTGCGCAGCGCCACCTCTATGGCCAGGCCGCCATCCAAACCGGCCAGCGCATAGCCGAGAAACGTGTCGCCGGCACCGGTCGTGTCGACCGGATCGACCTTGAACGCGTCGGTTTTCACTGTCCGGTCCGGCGCGATATAGGCTGCCCCGCGCGCGCCATAGGTGACCAGCAGATGACAATTTGCCAGGGCCGCCTCGGGCAGTTCGGCACGCAATTGCGCCGCCTCGCCTTCATTGACGGAGAGCAGATCGACAAAGGGCAGAATATCCGCCACGGCGGTGGCATCGAACGGGGCGGCGCAATAGGCCACCTGCAGGCCCTTCTCAAACGCCGCCCGCGCCGCCACGATGGCGCCATTGGTTTCATTTTGCAGCAGCAGCCAATCGCCCGGACCAGCCGATTGCAACGCCGCCGCGATCTGATCTTCGTCAATGGCCCGGTTCGCGCCGGGAAACAGGACGATGGTGTTTTCGGCCGCCTCATCGACAGTGATCATCGCGTGGCCCGTGGGCGCATCGACCACGCGCACCGCGCCGGTATCGACGCCTGCCGCTTGCAGCGCATTCACCGTCCAGCCGCCCTGCGGCCCGACCGCCCCGATATGGGCCACCTTGCCCCCTGCCCGCGCAATGGCGATGGATTGGTTGGCCCCCTTGCCGCCAAGCCCGGTGACCAGCGCGGTTGCGGCAACCGTTTCACCGGGGCGCGGCAGCGCCGACACATGATAGCTGTGGTCGATATTGATCGAGCCAAGATTGTAGATGGTCATGATGCCTCCGGTTTCGACCCGCAGGTTAAAGCGCAATCGGAAAACTGGAAACCGGTATTCGGGATCGGTCACGCGACAAAACTACCGGCCACAGCCGCGATGCGGGCCTGACAAGGATCGAAATATGGCAGAGAGTGGCGGCCAGATGATCTCGATTCCCTGACCTGAGGAGACCCACCCATGTCCGACGCGTTCATTGCCCATCTGGCCCGGGAAATTGACGATGTCCGGCAGGCCGGGCTGTTCAAACCCGAGCGCATCATCGCAACGCCACAGGCCGGAACCGTGGCGCTGGCAGATGGGCACAAGGTCATCAACCTTTGTGCCAATAACTACCTGGGGCTTTCCAACAATTCCGATCTGATCGCGGCGGGGCAGAAGGCGCTGGAGCGTTACGGCTATGGCATGTCCTCGGTGCGGTTCATCTGCGGCACGCAGGTGGTGCACAAGGAGCTGGAGGCGCGGATCTCAAGCTTTCTGGGGATGCAGGATACGATCCTCTATTCCTCGTGTTTCGACGCCAATACCGGCCTGTTCGAGACCCTTCTGGGGCCGGAAGATGCGATCATATCGGATGCGCTGAACCATGCCTCGATCATTGACGGCGTGCGGCTGTGCAAGGCGCAGCGGTTCCGCTACGCCAATTCCGACATGGCCGATCTGGAGGCGCAATTGCAGGCCGCCCAAGGCGCGCGGTTCCGGATGATTGCCACCGATGGCGTGTTCTCGATGGATGGCTATATCGCCCGGCTTGAGGCGATCTGCGATCTGGCCGACAAATACGATGCGATGGTGATGGTCGATGACAGCCACGCGGTCGGTTTCATCGGCAAGACCGGGCGTGGCACGCCGGAACATTGCGGCGTGATGGACCGGGTCGATATCATTACCGGCACGCTTGGCAAGGCGCTTGGCGGGGCCTCGGGCGGCTATACCAGCGCCAGGCGCGAGGTGGTGGAATGGCTGCGGCAACGCTCACGCCCCTATCTTTTCTCCAACACGCTGGCCCCGGTCATTGCGGCAACCTCGATCAAGGTGCTGGACATGCTGGAGGCCAGCACCGAGGCCCGCGACAAGGTAATGGAAAACGCCGCCCATTTCCGCGAGCGGATGGCGGCGGCGGGGTTTGATCTGTTGCCGGGCGAACACCCGATCATTCCGGTCATGCTGCGCGATCCGAAACTGGCACAAGAGATGGCCGCGCGGCTGGATGAAAAAGGCGTCTATGTCGCGCCTTTCAGTTTTCCGGTGGTTCCCAGGGGCCAGGACCGCATCCGCACCCAGATGTCCGCCGCCCATAGCCGCGCCGAACTGGACGCGGCAATTGACGCATTTATCGCAGTGGGCCGGGATATGGGGTTGATCACATGAGCAATGAGATGAAGGCGCTGGTCAAGGCCAGGGCAGAGCCGGGCCTGTGGATGGAGCGCGTGCCGGTGCCGGAACCGGGGCCGGGTGATGTGCTGATCAAGGTCCGGAAATCGGCCATTTGCGGCACCGATGTTCACATCTGGAAATGGGATGAATGGAGCGCCAGGACGGTGCCGGTGCCGATGGTCACGGGCCATGAATTTTGCGGCGAGATCGTTGATTGCGGTGCGGCGGCGGTGAAATACAAGATCGGTCAGCGGGTGTCAGGTGAGGGCCATATCACCTGCGGAATCTGTCGCAACTGCCGCGCCGGGCGCGGGCATCTGTGCCGGAATACAAAGGGCGTGGGTGTGAACCGGGCCGGGTCTTTCGCGGAATATCTATGCATCCCCGAGGCAAATGTCGTGCCCATCCCCGACGATATTTCAGACGAGATCGCGGCCATTTTCGATCCGCTCGGCAATGCCGTCCACACCGCCCTCAGCTTTGATCTGGTGGGCGAGGATGTGCTGGTGACGGGGGCCGGGCCGATCGGCATCATGGGCGCGCTGATGGCGCAAAAGGTGGGCGCGCGCAAGGTGGTGATCACCGATATCGCGCCCTACCGGCTGGATCTGGCGCGCCGAATGGGCGTGCAGCATGTGGTCGATGTGTCATCCCAGAATCTGCGCGATGTGATGGCCGATATCGGCATGAGTGAGGGCTTTGATGTCGGGTTGGAGATGTCGGGGGCACCCGATGCGCTGCGCCAGATGATCGCGCGGATGAACAATGGCGGCAAGATCGCGCTGCTTGGCATCGCGCCCACCCAATTTGCCGTGGACTGGAACAGCGTCATCTTCAAGATGCTGCATGTGAAAGGCATCTATGGGCGCGAGATGTTCGAGACCTGGTACAAGATGATCGCGCTGGTCCAGTCCGGCCTGGACCTGACCGACCTGATCACCCACCGGATCGGGATCGACGATTTCGAGGCCGGGTTTGCGGCGATGATTTCGGGCGAGGCCGGCAAGGTGGTGATGGATTGGGGTTGAACCACCCATCGCCGTCACGCAGGGCCGCGTTCGACCGTCCCCCGGAGAGAAACGCGTATCGTGCCAACTGATCTGCACAACCTCATGATCGGGGTGGCAGGATGGCAGGCATCCCCAAGATCACCCCGGCCCGGGGCGCAATGCGGGGCCTTTCGGGCCTGATATCGGGCCTGATATGGGGCAACAGCCCGATGCCATCTGGCACATTTCCTTGCCCGGTTTGATCCGCCGGTTTCGCACCATTGCAAGACCGCCCTCCGGATCACCCGGCCGCCTTCACCGTGCTCTGCCAATCCGGATGCATCCAGGGGCGCTTGTTCGAAGGGGCCAGCATGCCCTGTCCCAGAATATGATCTGCCGCCTTTTCGCCGGTCATGATCGAGGGCGCGTTCAGATTGCCATTGGTGATACGCGGAAAGATCGAGCTGTCGGCGACGCGCAAACCATCCACGCCGATGACGCGGGTTTCCGGGTCCACCACCGCCATCGGATCATCGACCGCGCCCATCTTGCAGGTGCCGCAGGGGTGATAGGCGCTTTCGGCGTGCTCGCGGATGAAATCGTCGATCTGGTCATCGCTTTGGACCGCCGCGCCCGGTTGAATCTCACGCCCGCGATAGGGATCGAATGCGGCCTGTCCGAAAATCTCGCGGGTCAGCCGCACGCAGCGGCGAAACTCGGTCCAGTCATCGGCGTGGCTCATGTAATTGAAGGCGATGCGCGGCGCGACAGCGGGATCGCTGGAGGCCAGCGTGACCGCGCCCCGCGATTTTGATCGCATCGGCCCGACATGGGCCTGAAACCCGTGGCCATCGGGCGGCACCTGCCCGTCATAGCGCACGGCCAGCGGCAGGAAATGATACTGGATATCGGGATAGGGAATGCCGGGGGCCGAGCGCAGGAAGGCCGCCGATTCGAACTGGTTCGACGCGCCAAGCCCGCGCTTGGTAAACAGCCACTGCGCCCCGATCAGCGCCTTGCCCCAGAGGTTGTAATACCGATAAAGCGTGATCGGCTGCAAACAAGCCTGCTGAAAATAGATCTCCAGATGGTCCTGAAGGTTCTGCCCGACACCGGGCCGGTCGGCGATGATTTCAATGCCATGTTCCGCCAGATGCGCGGCGGGCCCGATCCCTGACAGCATCAGCAGTTTCGGCGAATTGATCGAGGAGGCCGAGACAATGACCTCGCGGTTTGCCCGCACGACCCCGATCTGGCCGCCCCGGTCGATCTCGACCCCGGTGGCGCGGCCCTCCTCGATCACCACACGCCGCGCCAGGCAGCGGATCATCGTGCAATTGGGCCGCTTCAGGGCCGGGCGCAGATAGGCATTGGCAGCCGACCAGCGGCGGCCTTTCCAGACGGTGGCCTCCATCGGGCCGAAACCTTCCTGCTTTTCGCCGTTATAATCGTCGGTGGTCTCGAACCCGGCCTGCCGCCCGGCCTCGACAAAGGCGTGAAAGAGCGGGTTCTTGCGCGGCCCCCGCGTCACATGCAGCGGGCCATTACGGCCCCGCCAGGCGGGATCGCCGCCATGGCCGCCGGAATGCCAGTTTTCCATGCGCTGGTAATAGGGCAGCACATCACCATAGCCCCACCCGTCAGCACCGCTTTCCTGCCAATGATCGAAATCACCGGCATGGCCGCGCACATAGACCATGCCATTGATCGAGGATGACCCGCCGATAACCTTGCCGCGCGGACAGGCAAGACGACGCCCCCCCAGATTGGGTTCGGGATCAGACGAAAACCCCCAATCATATTGCCGCATATTCATCGGATAGCTGAGCGCCGAGGGCATCTGGATGAACGGCCCCAGATCGGTGCCGCCATATTCCAGCACGATGACCGAATATTTGCCGTTTTCCGACAGCCGGTAGGCCAGGGTGGCACCAGCCGAGCCTGAGCCGATGATCACATAATCCGCCTGCATGGCCGCCCTGCCCCTTTTTTCAAATTTCCATGGCTTTCCCTTGTCTTATCGCGCCGACAGGCCGCGCCCATCGCGCCCAATACGGACGCCTTATCGCCCGCAAACGGCAGAACTTGCAGAGTTTCTGGCCCTGTTCCGGGCCTAACCTGATACGGCACCCGATACGTCGCTGACGGCACCGGCACTGCCCGGCGCGTATTTTGCCGGCTCGCCTGCCAGATAAACCTGTGCGATGGCCCGGTCATCGCCCATCATTTGCAGAATGAACAGCTCGTCTGACAGGGTCCGGGCCCGTTCCATCCGCAACGCCATGGCCGCGGTCGCGCTGGCATCGAGAACCACGATATCGGCATCGCTTCCGGCGGCAAGGGTGCCGATCCTGTCGGCCAGGCCCAGGGCCATTGCATTGCCCCGCGTGATCCAGTGAAAGGCGCGCAGAGGATGCAGGCGCTGGCCCTGAAGCTGCAGGATCTTGTAGCCCTCATTCAGGGTTTGCAGCATGGAATAGCTGGTTCCCGCCCCCACATCGGTGGCAATCGCATTGCTGATTCCGCGCGCGCGCAACCCGGCATCATCAAACAGACCGCTGCCCAGAAACAGGTTCGAGGTCGGGCAGAAAACCGGATGCGCCCCGGTTTCCGCCAGCGCCGCAATTTCACGCGGCTGCAAGTGGATGGCATGGCCAAGCAATGTCTTGCCGCCCAATAGCCCATGCGATTGATACACATCCAGATAATCGCGCGCGGCTGGGAAAAGACTGGCCGTATAGGCAATCTCGTCATGATTTTCAGACAGATGGGTCTGCACGTAGCATTCGGGATGCTCGGCTGCCAATGCGCCTGCCATTTCAAGCTGTTCAGGCGATGACGTGATGGCAAATCGCGGCGTGATCGCATAATGCGCGCGCCCCGCCCCATGCCATTTCGCTATCAGCGCCTTGCTGTCATCATAGCTGCTCTGGGCGGTGTCGCGCAGGCCGTCGGGGGCGTTGCGATCCATCATCACCTTGCCGCCGATCATGCACATGTTGCGCCGCGCGGCCTCCTCGAAAAAAGCCTCGGCCGAGGCCCTGTGCACCGAACAATAGGCCACCGCCGTGGTGGTGCCATGGGCGATGATCTGGTCATGGAACCGGGTCGCCATCGCAGCGCTATGGGCGGGGTCGGCGAACCGGGTTTCTTCGGGAAACGTATAGCTGTTCAGCCAATCCAGCAGTTGCGCCCCCCAGGATGCGATCACCTGCACCTGCGGGAAATGGATATGCGGGTCGATGAACCCCGCCATCAGAAGATGCGGCCTGTGGTCGATGATCTCGGCCCCAATGGCCTGCGCGCTGACATCGGCATGGCTGCCCGATGCCAGGATCCTGCCATCCCTGACCAGGATCGCACCATCGGTGTCGTAGCGATAGGCTTGGGTATCATCCGGGCCCTGCGGCTCGGCTGAAAAGCTGAGCGTGCGGCCGCGAAGAAGGGTCAGGTTCGATGTCATTTGCACGCATCCCATTGGTGAAAAGCACAGGGCACCCAACAAAGCGAGCGCCCTGTGAAGAGATCGGGCGCAAACGAAGGAATATGCGCCCGACGGAGTTTGCGGCTATCCAGAGCCATGGCCCGATCTTGCCCCGACGGCCAGGCACGTCTCGGGCCGGCAAAAAATGGTGCCGGTTTCTGGTTTGCAAGACCATGCGCAAGTGGATTGTGTCGGCGGCAAAGTCGGCTGCGCCTTTCATACGCCGCGCAGCATACTTCTGAAAATGGCTTCAATCGGTAAAGACTATCAACAGATCGTTGATAAATATTCCATCCCGCTGCACTATGATCGCCCGCCACCATGCCATGGAACAAAGGCCCGGAAGATGCCCTATATCGAAAGCCTGCGGCTCTTTACCCGCGTGGTGGATCTTGGCTCCATCACCTCGGGCGGGCGCGATCTGCGCCTGACACCTGCTCTCGCCAGCAAGCGCATCAAAGAGCTTGAGGCCCATCTCGGCGTGCGCCTGTTCAACCGCACCACACGATCGCTGTCGCCGACCGATGTCGGAAAGCTGTTTTATTCCGAGGCTCTGAAGGTGCTGGAAACCCTCGAGACCGCCGAAGCTCTGGTGGCCAATTTTTCCGATGCGCCGCGCGGCACGATCCGCATCACCGCGCCGCTTGGGGCCGGGCGCAGGATCATCGCGCCCTTGGTGCCCGATTTTGTCGCGGCCTATCCCGAAACTGAAATTCGCATGCGCCTGTCCGACCGCAAGGTCGATATCATGGCCGACGGGCTGGATGTGGCCTTTTTCATCGGCTCACCCGGCGACAGCACCATGAAACTGCGCAAGATCATGACCTGCGATCGCGTGCTTTGCGCGGCCCCGGCCTATCTGGCCCGCCATGGCACGCCGACGACGCCCGATGACCTCTTGCTGGACACCACGAATTGCCTGCTGCTGCGCTACCCAAGATCGCCGGAATATTTCTGGGTGCTCGATACCCCGGACGGTCCCCGCAAACTGGATGTGGCGGGCAGATATGACGCCGATGATGGCGATGTCCTGACCGATTGGGCGCTGGCCGGGCATGGCATCGCGAACAAGCCGCGCTTTGACGTCGCCCATCACCTGGATACCGGCGATCTGGTCGAGGTTCTGCCACAGACACCGCCAATCGAATCGACCTTCGGCTGTCTCTATCCGCATCGCAAATTGCAGGACCCGAAGGTCCGGCTTTTTGTCGATTTCGTCATTGATCATTGCGGCTGGCTACGATCGAAAAGGCCCCCCCCCTGACCCGGCCCCCTTTGATCCTTGCGCCGCGCCATCGACCATTCACCCGCGCCCGGCCGCATCATGGTTGACAGACCCTCCCCCGTTAACCTTGACGGCCTTCTTTGTGCATCAAATATCCCGGGGGTGTGGGGGCTGGCCCCCATTGCCAACCTGTCCACCGCGCCCCGACCTGACAATGCCCCTCCGGGCCCCTCCGAAAAATCAAAGCAGCATTGTCACTTGCAAAATCACCGGACCCCGATCAGCCAAAGACCCTTGTCAGCGCCCGGTCGACCGCATCCGTGATCTCGTCGATATCATCGGCGGTGGCGATCAGGGCAGGGCTGAAGCAGAGCGTGTTGTTGAAACCGGGGACCGACCGGTTGGTGGCCCCGATAATCACCCCTTGCGCCATGCAGTCGCCGACCACGGCCTGCACCTTCCTTTCATCCACCGGCCTGCGCTCGGCCCGGTCCGAGACCAGCTCGGCCCCGATAAACAACCCCTTGCCGCGCACATCGCCAATGACGGCGTGCTTTTCGGACAGCGCCGCCAGGTTGTCCATCATCCGCGCCCCCATGGCGTTGGTGTTCTCCAGCAGGTTTTCCTCCTCGATGATCTTCATGTTCTCGATGGCCGCCGCCGGCCCTGCGGTGCAGCCGCCAAAGGTCGAGATATCGCGGAAATAATTCATCGGATCACTGGCATCATCCTTGAACATCTCGAACACATCTTCGGTTGTCACCATGCAGGCAATGGCGGCATAGCCCGAGGCAACACCCTTGGCCATGGTCACGAAATCGGGCTTGATGCCATAATGCTGATAGCCAAACCAGCTGCCGGTGCGCCCGATGCCGCAAACCACTTCGTCGATATGCAACAAGATATCGTATTTCGTGCAGATCTCCTGCACCCGGGCCCAATAGCCTTCGGGAGGCGGGATGACACCACCGCCGGCGGTGACCGGCTCCAGGCAGAGCGCGCCGATCGTATCGGCCCCTTCGCGCAGGATCACCTCCTCGATGGCATCGGCCGCGCGCACGCCATATTCCGCGCCCGACAGATCCCACTGGGCGCGGTATTCCATGCAATGCGGCACCTGGACAAATCCGGGCGCGAAGGGGCCGTATTGGGCGTTGCGTTCTTCCTGACCGCCGGCCGACATCGCGGCCAGGGTCGATCCGTGATAGTCGCGGTCGCGGTAGAGGATCTTGTGTTTCTTGCCGCCATGGCGCTTATGCGCGATCTGACGGACCATCTTGAAGGCCTTCTCATTCGCCTCTGACCCCGAGTTTGTATAATAGACGCGGCTCATGCCCGGCATCTTGTCGATCAGCATCCCGGCAAAGACCGAGCCGGGGATCGAGCCCGCGGAATTGGCGAAATAATTCAGCTTGATCAACTGGTCATAGACGGCCTTGGCAATGCGTTCGCGGCCATAGCCGACATTGACGGTCCAGACCCCGCCAGACACGGCATCGAGATGCTCCTTGCCGGTGGCGTCCCACACCCGCATGCCCTTGCCCTCGACGATAATGCGCGGGTCATTGGCCTCGAATTGCTTGTGATGGATCAGATGGTGCCACAGATGGGCCCGGTCGGCTTCGATCACGGCGGTCAGGTCATTGGGGTTTACGGATGTATTCATGGCTGTTTCTCCCGGATGGACAGGCGTTCTGGTTGCGACAGTGCCGATTTCACGCAGCCGCAGATAGGGCCAGAGGCCGCGCAGTCATGGTGCCAGTGCGTTGACATTTTCCGTGACGGGCGCGATGCAGAGCATCAGTCCAACCGAAAGCACCGGATAAGTCCAGTCATGCCGATCCCCGTGGACAGTTTCTACCTTGACCCCGATGTCGAAGGCACCCTGCAACAAAAGGTGCAACGCCAGGTGGCCGAAGGTATTCTGTCGGGCCGGTTCCGGTCGGGCGAAAAGCTGCCATCAAGCCGGAAACTGGCCCTGCATCTGGGCATCAGCCGGATTACCGTGACCAATGCCTATACCGAATTACTGTCTGATGATTATCTGAATTCACGCGGGCGCTCGGGCTATTTCGTCTCGAATTCTGCCCCGGTTCCGTCAAGTTTCGAGCCACCGCCAAAATCCGATCGCAGCGGGATCGACTGGTCGCGCGCCATCGGCCAGCGCTTTTTCAGCCCCGGCTGGCCGATCCGCCCGAAAAACTGGAAAGACTACCCCTACCCATTCATCTATGGCCAGGCGGACCCAAGCCTCTTTTCCCATCAAACCTGGCGCCAATGCGCCTTGCAGGCTTTGGGGCAACGCGATTTCTCGGTGCTGACAGCAGATTATTACGAACAGGATGATGATCGGTTGCTGGAATATATCCAGCGCCATATCCTGCCGCGCCGGGGCATTGCCGCGCGCAAGGATCAGATCCTGATTACGCTTGGCGCGCAGAATGCGTTGTGGATGACGGCGCAGATTCTGCTGACCCAACGCCGTGTCGCCGCAATGGAAAACCCGGCCTATCCGGGCCTGCGCGAGATCCTCAACCAAACCCGGTGCCGCACCGTGGCCATTGACGTTGATGCCCATGGCCTGCCGCCGGCGGCGTTGCCGGAAGATACCGATGTGGTCTTTGCCACCGTATCGCATCACTGCCCGACCAACGTGACCATGCCGCTTGGCCGCCGCAAGGAACTGCTGCGCCTGGCCGAACAGCGTGGCATTGTCATTGTCGAGGATGAATACGAGTTTGAACTGTCCTTCATGGGGGCCCCGTCGCCATCGCTCAAATCCATGGATCGCAGCGGGCTGGTCATCCATGTCGGATCATTCTCGAAATCGCTGTTTCCGGGGCTGCGACTTGGCTACATCGTGGCCTCCGATGAATTCATCAAGGAGGCCCGCGCCCTGCGCGGCCTGGTCCTGCGCCACCCCCCCGGCCATATCCAGCGCACCGTGGCCTATTTTCTGTCGCTCGGCCATTACGATGCGCAGATCAACCGAATGCGGCGCGCCTATGAACGCCGCCGTGCCGTGATGGCCGAGGCAATCTCCCGCGAGGGTCTCCAGATAGCCGAAAACGCGGGCAGCGGCGGTTCCAGCTTCTGGATGATCGCGCCCAAGGGCGTCGATACCGAAGAACTGGCGGCCGGGCTGGATGCGCGCGGTGTGGTGATCGAACCGGGGCGCGGGTTTTTCGGAGCCGATCACGGCCCGTCACGCCATTACCGTCTGGCCTACAGTTCCATCCACGAAGACAAGATCCCCCAGGGCATCGGCCTGATCGCCGATGAGATCCGACGATTTGGACCTATGGAGCCTGCCTAACTGGCCCTAACCGCCGCCCCGGTCCAGGCGATAGCCTGCGCGCAGACAGGCCTGCCCGAATATTCACAATCCACCCCGGAGATCCGCGCCATGAAGATGACGACCGAAGAAGCCTTTGTGAAAACCCTGCAACTGCACGGAATCGAGGATGCCTTTGGCATTATCGGATCGGCCATGATGCCGATCTCGGATATTTTCGGAAAGGCCGGCATCCGGTTCTGGGATTGCGCCCATGAAGGCTCGGGCGGGATGATGGCCGATGGCTATACCCGCGCATCCGGCAAGATGAGCATGATGATCGCGCAGAACGGGCCCGGTATCGCCAATTTCGTCACCGCCGTGAAAACCGCCTATTGGAACCACACGCCGCTCTTGCTGGTCACGCCGCAGGCGGCCAACAAGACCATCGGCCAGGGCGGGTTTCAGGAGATGGAGCAGATGCGCATGTTCGCCGATTGCGTGGCCTATCAGGAAGAGGTGCGCGACCCAACGCGTATGGCCGAGGTGCTCAACCGCGTGATCCTGAACGCCAAGCGCGCCAGCGCGCCGGCCCAGATCAACGTGCCGCGTGATTTCTGGACCCAGGTGATTGATATCGAGCTGCCCGCGATTGTCGAATTTGAACGCCCCGCGGGCGGTGCCCGCGCCGTGCAGGGTGCCGCCGATCTGCTGTCGGGGGCCAGGTTTCCGGTCATCCTGAACGGGGCCGGTGTGGTTCTGGGCGGCGCGATCCCGGCCTCGATGGCGCTGGCTGAACGGCTCGATGCGCCGGTCTGTGTCGGCTATCAGCACAATGATGCCTTCCCGGGGTCGCACCCGCTGTTTGCCGGGCCGCTTGGCTATAACGGCTCAAAGGCCGCGATGGAGCTGATCAAACAGGCCGATGTCGTGCTCTGCCTTGGCACCCGCCTGAACCCGTTTTCGACCCTGCCGGGATATGGCATGGAATACTGGCCGGCCGATGCCAGGATCATCCAGGTCGATATCAACCCCGACCGGATCGGCCTGACCAAGAAAGTCACTGTCGGAATCGTGGGCGATGCCAAACAGGTGGCCGAAAGCATTCTTGAGAGACTGGCACCGGGCGCGGGTGATGCAGGCCGCGACGCCCGCCGGGCCGCCATCGCCCAGACCAAATCGGCCTGGGCGCAGCAGCTCAGCTCGATGGATCACGAAGAGGATGATCCCGGCACCAACTGGAATGAGCGCGCCCGCAAGGCCAAACCCGATTGGATGAGCCCGCGCATGGCCTGGCGCGCCATTCAGGCGGCATTGCCGAAAGAGGCGATCATCTCCTCCGACATCGGCAATAACTGCGCCATCGGCAATGCCTATCCGTCCTTTGAGGACGGCCGCAAATACCTGGCCCCCGGATTGTTCGGACCCTGCGGCTATGGCCTGCCCGCCGTCGTGGGGGCCAAGATCGCCTGCCCCGATATGCCGGTGGTGGGGTTTTCGGGCGACGGTGCCTTCGGCATCGCCGTGACCGAGCTGACCGCGATTGGCCGGGATGAATGGCCCGCTATCACACAGGTCGTGTTCCGCAACTACCAATGGGGGGCCGAAAAACGCAACTCGACGCTCTGGTTTGACGATAATTTCGTGGGCACCGAACTGGACGAACAGGTCAGCTATGCCGGCATCGCCAAGGCCTGCGGTCTGAACGGTATCGTGGCGCGCACGATGGCGGAACTGACCGACGCGCTGAACCAGGCACTGAAGGACCAGAAGGCCGGCAAGACGACGCTGATCGAGGTGATGATCAACCAGGAACTGGGCGATCCGTTCCGCCGGGATGCGATGAAGAAACCGGTCGCGGTTGCCGGTATCGACGCCGCCGACATGCGTCCGCAAAACCCGGGCTGACAGGTTGAAAATGGCCGGGCCGGTCAGCGCCGACCCGGCCCGGTTCCACACCGGATTACCGATCTCTTTCCCGGCGATGAAAACGCCACATGCGACCTGCAGTTTTTTGCGCAGAACCTATGGACAGCCCCGCGCGAACACCCTAGAACGCCCCAACCCAAGGTGGCCCGCCCACCCATCCCGTGCCCGGGTAGCTCAGGGGTAGAGCAGTGGATTGAAAATCCTCGTGTCGGTGGTTCGATTCCGCCCCCGGGCACCATTCCTTTCAAGAAAATCATTTATTATCAGTATATTGGCGGTAGAAGTGAAATTTCCGTCCACCTTTCTGTCCACCCTATGGCTCTGGTTGCCCAGCGTGAGGCAGGCTGTGCAGAAGCTGTCCGACCGCGCATTCGCCGAGTGGGAGGATGCTGCAACCAGCCCGGCGAGGCTCCATGTCAGTCTGTTTGGTGACCGGCCCCGGGGCTTCACCCTGTGCCCGGAAGCCGCCGGAGTGCGCGATCTGATGTTCGGGGAGAAGCGAGAATGCCGCCCCCGCGTTGCAACCCGTTGCAAGAAATCGCTGCGGCAGGGGTTGTGCCGGAAGAAAATACACAGAAACGCTGGAAAAAGAGGGTATCAGCTCTGCCGGAGCGTTGGGAAGCCTTCGTAGAAGGCGGAGTGATCCCCGCCGTGGTTGTCCATCCCCGGCCTTGTCAGGATGCCCCGAGGCTTGATGTAGCTGGAAATCCGCCGCTCGGGGTTTTCGTGCCAGGTGATGTTGAACGCCGCCAGCTTGGGAAAGAAGAACAGCGCCGAATAGGGCAAGTGGTCATGTATCCACCAGGCGAGGCTGCGCCAGTCCTGCCCCTGCTCATACTGGTCGGCAAACCACGGGATCACGATGCAGGCGGTGGCCCCCATGAAACCCTGCACATCGCGCCGGTCCCAGATGTGGCCTGCATAGCTGTCCTCGTTCGAAGCGCAGCTGTAACCCTTTTTCCCGGCCTTCTGCTGTTCGTTGCAGAACTGGTTGAGCGCGCAGGAGCGATAGGCCGAGCGGATGACGACCTTGCCGAAGGTGGCCTGCAAGGGCTCCAGCAGGTTTTCGCACAAGCCCCGCCCGGCGGCGATGGCAAGGTCCGGGTTGTCGGGGATGTTCGGGATGCCGTGAAGGGCGGCGACTTCGCTGTAGAGAAATTCGCGCATGAAGAAGGATTGCGACAGGCGCACGCGCCCAAGGTTATTCAGTGCGGTAACGGTTGCGGGTTTCCTCATGCTTGCCTTTCAACATGTTCAGTTTGCTTGATCATCGCCAGCCTTGCGAGCTGCTGTTCTGCCGGGGGAATTTGCAACCAGTTGCAACGCGGGATTTTCGGGCGGCTGCATCTACTTTTCACGGGATCATCCGCCCGGCAGCAATAGCACGGCTGGCGACATGATCGGCCCTCAGTAAAGATGCGTGGCGCTGAGGATGATCAGGCGCAGGGTGTCGCTTCCGGCCGGGGCCTTGTTGATCCGGTCGCAATCTTGTGCGCCGCGCTCGAAGACATAGCCTTGCCGGGCAAACTGGTTCAGCACCACCAGCTTGGTGATGGCAGAGAAGTCCTTGCCCGCTGCCTGCCCCAGGCACAGCCCGGCAGTCAGAACGCCGGTGTAGATGTCTTGCGTGATCCTTCTCTGGGGCAGAACAACGGTCAGCGTGCCGTTGTTGAGCGTGACGGATTTGGGTGCCCACATTTCCAGCACCTCTTTGGCGTCTTTCAGCGGTCCGGCGGCCAGCACGCCGGGCAGGATTGCGGCCAGCAGGGCAAGGGGGATCAGTTTGCGCATGAGGGTTCTCCTTACTTGGCAGGTTTCAGGGCTTCGCTGATGACCCAGAGCACGGCCGAGCCGCCGTTGCCGTAGACCCGTATGCGCGAGGTCATCCAGCCCCGGTCAACGACGGAATATTCCATCCCCTTGATGGAGGTGCAGATGGTGCTGGTCAGGGCTCGGATTTGGCGAAGATCGTTGTTGTGCGCGGCCGTGCGGAATTCTTCCAGCGCGTCCTTGGTAATACAGCCTACATGGGCACCGGTGATACGTTTGGGCGCGGGTGGTGGCGGTGGCTGGCGCTGGGCGCGCTCCGACATTTCGCGCAGCCGCGCCTGAATGGCTGCCAGGCGCTCGGCTTCTGCGGCTCGTTCGGCTTCCTGGCGGGCCTTTTCGGCGGCCCGTTCAGCCCTTTCCCTTTCGCGCTGTCGCTCTGCCTCGGCGGCTTCCCGTTCACGACGTTCGATTTCCGCCCGGTAGCGTTCGGGGGCGAGGGCTTCGAGCTCGCGCAGCCATCGGCGCGGATCGGTCTCTTCAAGCTCGTCCAGATAGGCCGCCGGGTCGCTTTCCCGCAGGGCGGCCAGATAGGTCTCACGCTCTGCGACATCCTGGAAAAATGCGAGGTTGCCAAGGCCGACAAAGACGAAAATGACCCCTGCGAAAACACGGCTGCCAAGCCCCAGCCTGGGCAGGGGCCGGAACAAGGCAAAGCCGGACACCACCGTCACCGGCAAGGCGAGGGCAAATCCGGCAAGCGGGCTGATCGTAACGGTAAGGGCGATGGCGAAAAACAGACCAGCCACAATAGCAACCAGCTTGAGAAATCGCATTCAGAACATCCTTTTTCCAGTTATTTGCAACGGGTTGCACCATTATATCACCCCCACTTTGGGGGTAAACCTAAAACAGGGGTAACAGCCGGTATCAATGAGGGGATACCGGTTTGGCAGGTGCCGTCAGAACAGAGGCCTATCAGAATTTCCTTGCAGCTCTCGTGGCGCTGCGGAAGGCCAAGGGCCTGTCCCAGGCCGAGCTTGCGCGCAGCTTGGGCAAACCGGCGTCATTCGTGGGGAAATATGAGCTGGGCGAGCGACGGCTGGACGTGGTGGAAACCTTCGTGATCCTGAAGGCGCTGGGCGAGGAACCGGCGGGGTTTCTGGAGAGGTGCTTGGGGGAGCTGCCGGAAACCTTGTAACGGAAGCCATGGAGGAATTCTCAGTCGTATTGCCTTTGTGCTGTTCAGCGCAAAAGCCCATAGACCGTGGAGCAGAGGGCTGCTAAACTGCGCTAAAACAAAGCGTTATTGGAATAGAGCGCAAACCTGAAAGTGAAGTGAACAATGGATTGGGATCAGATTGCTCCAGTAAAAGAGCCGCAAGAAGTGGCGCTACAGCACCTTCATTTCGACATAAATAACCCGAGATTTACACCGGACAAGAAACCGGATGAAGATACAGATCAAGCGATAATCTCAAAGCTGGCCAGCACTGCTGACTTAGCAGAACTGGTGCAGTCCATCGCGACAAGCGGATACATCAATATCGAACCATTGGTCGTTGTTCTTCGCGATGATCGTCTTGTTGTCTTGGAAGGCAATCGACGGCTGGCAGCCATCAAAGCACTATTAAACCCGGAGTATGCAGAAAATGCCAGATTAACGGTGCCAGATTTCGACCAAAAGGTCCGAGATACACTGGACAACATCCTTGTTTACAGAGTTGCGAAGGAAGAGGATGCCCGTGAACTGATAGGTTTCAAGCATATCAATGGACCGCAGGCTTGGGATGCTTACGCGAAAGCGCAATTCGCAGGCAGATGGTTAGACGAAGAGGCCAAGAAACCTAAGCCGCTTTCCTTGGCGGACATAGCGAACCGGATGGGGGACAATCATGCGACCATCCACCGGATGGTTACAGCCCTGTTCGTCCTCCGCCAAGCTAAGGAAACTGAAGCCTATGATATTAGTGACCGGCAAAAAAAGGCGTTCAGCTTTTCCCACCTGTATACTGGGTTGAGCTACGAGGAGTTTACCAATTACCTTGGAATGGAACGCCCTGTGCGGACTAAAGACCCTTCCCGTGAACCAGTTCCGAAAGAAAATCTACCGAAGCTCAGACAACTTCTAGTATGGCTTTACGGGTCAAAAAGTGATGATGCGCAACCGGTAATCAAAAGTCAGAACCCGGACTTGAAAACGCTCCGGGATGTGCTCGCTTCGCCAGCGGCAACAAGGGAACTCGAAGAAAGGGCCGATCTTGGCGCTGCAATCATTACGGCAACACCTAAAGACGTTCGGTTCTCAAAACACTTACTGAATGCAAATGCAGAACTTCAAAAGGCACAGGAAACGCTGGATGGATTTGACCCTGAAAATCAGGCAGAGTTACAGGATGTGGCCAAGTCGGCCTATAAAAGAGCGGGTGTGATATTGCGTGAGGTCAACGCTGCCTTGTCCGATCTTGAAGCCATGCCAGAGAATGAGAAATAAATGGCGGGTGAGCCTGTAGTTCCGCCGGAAATTGATGCGCCAGCGACGACCTTGGTCGACTGGCTTGAGTTGATTGCCTTTTTTAATCAGTTCGGCATTGCGAGGCTGGATGTGCTTCAAGGAACACTTGATGTGCAGGAGGAAGAACAAGAAGAGAATATTGGTGACGAAAACAGGGCAATTGAAGCCCTAGTCGAGAAGATCGAAAATGAGATAACGGAAAGAGCGGATGCTTGTGGTGCGTCCTATCCGTTTGAGCTTTCAGATGACGCCGAAGAACTTGCATTGAAACCAGATTGGGAAAATGAAGAGAGTAGTTTTTATCTGGTTTGTTTGCTCACAAGTCATCTAGCACGTAGCGCCCTGCTAGAATTCAAACCAGGGAAGAAAATCGTTAATTGTCTACGAAACCGTGTGTTTCAAGTCATTTCGACATTTGCCATGGCAGGCCTTGCGGAAGGCAGTGCGGCGAGCGTTGGCTGGCCTCGGGAAGATAAAGATACCGTCCTTGAAATTTTACGACGGGCGCAAGACCGCGGGGCCGGCTTCGTAACGAAGGACAAGCCAGGGCAATATACACCACCGAGGGAAAAGGACGGTGGTGTCGACGTTATATCTTGGAGCAACGATGATCGGCCACCGCCAACGATTCTATACTACGGACAGGTTGCTAGCGGCCATAACTGGAAGGGGAAGCCTGTCGAAACTCACTTGAAAGTTTTTGAAGCCAACTATTTTAGCTATCCCCCGCGGGGAAACACAGGTTATGCGACCCTTATTCCATTTCGGGTAGTGGACGTAATCGAATGGATCAATGAGCACACAACACACGGCGCTATCTTGGATCGGACGCGATTACCAAAATATGCCGCAAAAGGATTGCGCCTGAAAAATTCAGGTATCGAAATGGATGAAGCAGATAATTTGCCTCAAGTCCAAGAATGGATAAAGACGTTTCGGAAGAAAGCCTTAAAAAAGGCAGTTTAGAGAGGCGTCACCAGAAGTTCATTTTCTTTTCGCTTGTTTTGCAGGCTGTAGTTCACTGAAATTTTTGCCAAGTTTGAGCCACGATAAAGTTCTCTGATCAACGGGGCATCATCATAGGTCAGAACCCAATGCGGGATTTCGCCCGAAGCAAGAATATCAGATAAAGCAATATGCTTGGCTTCGGTCATGCCGTTGAAATATAGGCGGCCACCGGCGCGAACATAAGGCGGGTCAATAAAGAACAGGGTGGAGGATAGGTTAACCGCTTTTCGGGTCTTGGCTATAAAGTTCAATGCGTCCAGATTGGACAAGGAAATTTTGTCACGATTGTTCGCAAGCCACTCAACCTGACCTGCGAGTTTCTCACGGTTGAACCTTGCACCAATCTTCCATTTTCCTGTTTGGTCATAGCCCCCAATGGGTCCGGCTTTTTCGATTATCCCCGAACGGGTGGTGCGGTTCATGAAAAATGTCGAAAACCCAAGTTTAAACGAATATCCGCTGGAACCGCGTGACGAAACGATTTCTTTCTGTTTATACCACTCCGCCATTGTAAGCGGGACTGTTCGTATGGCCTCAATAAAGCGTTCAGCCTCGGAGAGGATCGCCTTCCATGCGGAAAAGATACGAATATCCGCGTCATTCAAGTGCAGTAACTGCACATGATCATCCGCCAACAGATTGAGCGCGGCTCCTGCACCTCCACAGAAGGGTTCCACAAAACAGATTGGGGCATTTTGTGGGAGTTTTTCAATTTGCTGATGTAAGTATTCGGTTAGAAATGCCTTGCCACCGGGGTATCGGAAAGGCGACACCGCATTTTGGGTGTGACGGGTCGGTGATCTGGGGATCAAAACTGTTTGCAGATCAGACACTCCCCCCCCTTTCACGCGGTTCAATTTACTTGACATCCCAAAATAGGCACTGTTTAGCTGCTTCTTATCGCGAACCGCAAGACTTTTAAACCCAAATTGGGTGCAAATTGCTTTTTTGGTCGTGCTAGCACTTGGATTTGATCGTCGCTCCACCCGCGCCGCCACCCCGGCCAAGAAACGGCGCAGGCGGGCGAAGGCTTAGGGGCGATCTCGCCGCCGCATATTGTTTCGCACCCTTTCAACCTCGGCCCAGTCCGGCCCGATCATGAGCGCCCTTTCGCGGATCGCTGCGCGCCCCTCTTTCAGGGGAAAGCTGGCGACCATGCCGCGAATGGATTTTTCTTCGTCCACATAAATCCCGTGCGGGTTTTCCAGCATGTATTTCAAAACCTCGGCATGGCGATTGCGGGCAAGCTTGTCCCAGTTCTTTTGCGATAGATCAAGCCCCCACTCGCCGCTGATGCTGTTGTGGTAAAACTCGCAGCCAAGATAGTCGAACGCGCCACCGGTTCCGGCGGCTTTTTTCCTGAGAGGAAGCGGGCCAAGCTTGGGACACTCGAAAAAATCGACCAGCATCTGTTCTACCCGGTCCAAGATGCCATCCTGCCTGGCCACCACGATCAGGTCATCCGCGTAGACGAACAACAACCAGTCTTCACTGTCCGGGCATGGCGCTTCTCGCAGCAGCCAGGCAAGGATGACATTGGAGGCCGGGGAACCCTGCATAAGTCCGGCTGGCCCGCTCTCAATGTTCTCGGTAACAGGAGTATCTGAAAGAATATCTCCCGGCTCAGTTGCATTCTGTTTTGCAACCCGTTGCAACGACAGGTTCTCGATTATCAGGGCATTTTCTATGATCCTCCTTGGTAGTGGCAGTTTGTGGATGACCTCGGGATTGACGTTCTGAAAGCAGTCTTTCACGTCAAACACGCGGTAGCTGTTGAACCCGGCATTCAGCTTTTCAAACAGGCCCAGCAGGGCCTTGTTCCGGCCCCGGCCGCGCAAGTCAAAGATGAATGGGGGTATTCCCATCTGCGCATAAAGCGCATCGGCAATCATGTAGTGGGTGGCTTTCAACGGGCGCGGCAGGTCGCACACGATCCGGTAGCCGCCCCTGGCTTTCGGTTCGGGCCACCAGTTCACCGGTTCGGGGAAGGGGGTGCGCGGGTCGAACGATTTGGCGGCATAGCGCCAGCCTTCAATGTTCGGCTGTCGTTCCCCTGCCTTGTGCAGGGCCGACATTTTCACCTGTATATCCGTGAAGAAGCTGTTCAGCGCCTTGCGGAGCTTTCTTTCATCCCCGGAGCGGAAAGCCCTGGCCAGGTATTTCCGGCGGTCCGCGCGGATGCTGTGCATCTTGTGAACCATGCGCTCGGCTTCCCGGGCGGGGGCGAGCACCATCATCGGGGTTACAATTGCCATCGGAGATGCCTTTCGTTCTGGCGTCAGCGGCGGGTGATCTGTTCCGGCAACAACTGGATTTCCAGCGGCTGCGGCAGTCGCGTCCTGGCGTGCCAGACACGGATCAGCGAGCGGCGCTCGGTATGGTAACTGACTGCCTTCCAGCGCGCTCCAGAACGGCTTCCAGCTTGCTTGACGCGCCGCTGGATGATCCATTGGATGGCGTCCTTGCACAGGATGACCCGGTAGTTTTCGCAAGAAGCGATGACCCGGTGATAGGCCTCGCTGCTTTCATGCCGCGTCAGGTCCAGGCTTGCCGTTTCCAGGCGCTCTTGTGCGGGTTTCGTGCAACCAGTTGCAACGGTTGCAACGCAGGAGGCCAAGGCGTTCATGTTGGCCTCCGGGATTTCAGTGCCTCAAAGGCCGTGAAAACTTCGTCGCGGACCCAACATGTGCGTGTGCCAATCTTGACGGGTTTGGGAAACGTCCCGTCCTTGACCCGGCGATAAATCGTGGTTCGGCCCAGCCCCGTCAGGTGCTGGAGGTCTTTGATGGATAGGTAGAATGGATGGATCATAGCGCACCTCGTTGCTTCGTTCGGTGCCACTATGGACCAGCTAGAAATCCCTGAATATCGGCAAGATAAACACCTGCACAATTACCTTAGGTTGTATTTTGTTGGGTGTCGGAGCTTTGGTCTTGTTGGCGGTCTTTCTTTTTCTCTCCTCGTTTTGGCAGCCTCGCTCGCTCCTCAGGCGTCAGCATTTCTCGGAAAGCACTCCAGGTTTTCCTGAAGGTGCGCGTGTCCTTCCTGATTTTCAAAAAAATGGCCGCATCTTGCTGAAAGAGCTTGCTGTCCCCTAGGCGGCGATAGTGCTCGTGGAGCTCATGCGCCAACGCAGTAATGTAATTGTCGTTCAGCCTGGGCATGTTTCCCAGCATGTCCCTCATATGTTTTTTTGTGGGTTTCGTTCCGCGAAACCATAGGGGGAGCTCTGAATACGGGGTCATCTGTGCGCGTGCAGCGACGATGCACTCAAGCTCTTCCTGGTCCTGAACGCCAAAACCGTTTTCAAGGCTGCTCAGGTCTTTCACTGTCCAAAGTGTTGTATCCAGAAGGGGATAGCTCGCACTGTAGTGGCCCGCGATTTCAAGCAATCTTTGTCGTGCTATATCTAGATGGAACCACTCAACAACGTCATTTTCGTTGGCGGCTTCGGCAAGTTCCCTTTCATCAAAAAAAGAATAATATTTCTTCACGGGCTTTTCATCGGTGTCTGCGGCCTTGTTTTTCTTCTCCTTCTCCCATCCAATCCAGATATCGCGCCAATGATCGACCCTGCTAAAATCAAGGTCGCCGATCTTGGTAAATACGGTTGGACCTACGGTCAGGAACTGGCCTGCTTCGGCTTCCACAAGAACATTTTCAAGTCGGTTGTTCTCGTCGTGAAGAAAACGATCAAAGAGATAGAAGGCCAGGCCATTACGAAGCTGCAGCCTTTCATATGCACGTTGCATGCTTCGCCCGGTTCTTGTCTGGGGTCCAGGGCACATTAGTTGACGTTGGTCTTTCTGCCTCTTCGATGCGCCGGAGCGTTCCCTCTGCTGAAAACATACGCTCCGAGAAAACTCTGAAGTTAAAGAACAGATCGGCAAGATAGATCGGTTTTCGCGGGCGGCTCACGGGGTTGTCGGTCACGGTTGCTCCAAGTTGTCACGCTTCCCTGATACGCAGAACGGTGCCGATTTCCCCCAACACATGCCCCGCCCATCTTTCCATCAGGATGCGGCGTTGCTCAAGAAAGTCGGTGCGGCGGTAGCTGCGTTCCACCTTGGTGCCGGTGGTATGGCCCAGCGCGGTTTCGGCCACTTCGCGGGGTGTATCGGTGGCCTCGGCGCACCAGGTGCGAAAGCTGGAGCGGAAGCCGTGCGGGCGGGCCTCCAGCCCTCGGCGCTCCATCAGGCGCGACATGGTGGCATCCGAGATCACGCCCCGGCGCACATTTGGGAACAGGAAGCCATCACGGGCGAACTTGCGGGCCTCGGCAATCACCGCCTGCGCTTCGGTCGAGAGCGGCACCCGAAAATCCGAGGTCTGGCCGCGCCGTCCCTTCATGTTGGCGGCCGGGATGGTCCAGATGTCGCCCTCAATCTGTTCCTCGCGCAAAAAACGCACCGGCTTGGAGCGCACGGCGGTCAGGATCAGCAGGCGCAGCGCCAGGTGGGTGATGCTGCCCTCGTCAAGGCTGGCATAGAATGCGGGCACCTCCTGCCACGCCATCGCCGGAACGTGGCGCGTCTGGTGGCGCTGTCGGCCCAGCAGGGCGCGGGCCTTTTCCGGGGCCTGAATATCCACATCCAGCCCCATGGCGGCGGCGTGGCGCAGCACGATATTGAGGCGGTTCATCGCCTTGCGGGCGGTATCGGCCTTTTCGTGCCAGATCGGGGCAAGCGTGTTGCGGATGTCCTGTTGGTCGATCTCCTGCACCGGCACACGGCCGATTTTCGGCAGCACATGCAGTTCCAGCGGCGAAAACCAGCGCCCGGCCTTGCCGTCTCCGCGCAGCTCGGCCTTCTTGGCCTCGAAGGCGGCCTCGGCCACGGCGGCAAGTGTGTGCTCGGATTTCGCTGCAACCCGTTGCAAATGCTGGCGCTCCTTGATCGGGTCTTTCCCTTCGCGCCGCACCGCCCGCCATTTGTCGGCAAGCGCCCGGGCTTCGCGAAGCGATACTTCGCTGAGCGATCCCAGCCCCATCTCGCGCCTGCGCCCGTGCACGGTAACACGCAGAAACCACTGCCCCCCGCCATCCGGGCGCTTGTGCAGCCACAACCCGCCACCGTCATTATACTTGCCCGGAGGCGCGGTCTTTACCCGCTGTGCGGATAGCTTGTTGAGAGCCGCCACCAATCCACCTTTCTGTCCACCTTTTGTCTTGCCACAGTATGGCGCAAGCTGAAACAGGAAGAAACACTAACTTGCTGTAATCGTGGAATTATTACGTTCAAGTGGATTGCCATGAACTCCCGTGAAACAGCACTTCACGGCCGCCCCCGGGCACCATTTTTACAAAATGAAAACAATACGATAGAGACAATCTTGGCCGCAAGAAACGTGGCCGAATTTATCGTGGGTATCATTCGGGTAGCATTCAAACTGACAGGTGATCCAAAACACTCGCGCAAAGCGGTGCGGTAATCTGCTGGTTACGGGTGTCCCGAAATCCATTTCTTCAACTCAGTGAGGGTTACTGCAAAGTGTCTAGGTTCGGCTGGACCGCCTTTGTGAATGACACCCAACACAGAATGATCTTCTGTCATCAGAGGCCCTCCAGACATCCCCTGACTCAGCTGCTGCGTAACTTCGATTAAGTTGACCGCATGCTTGACTGTTAGGGAGCTGATTGTACCCGGTCTGATATTCAGTCTATCGCCGGGGCCATATGACGGGAAACCGGCTGCCATGGTTTTGTCGCCTGTCGTTGGTGAGCCATTGAACTCATCAAGCTCGAAGTAGTCCGTCGAAGGTATCGAATGGCTGAGTAATGCCAAGTCTTTATGTGAACAAATTTGAGCAACGTCGACCTTAAACCGATTTGATGTTTTTTGTGGATGGACAACCACAATATTGGAAGCACCATTCACGCAGTGAGCGGCAGTAACCAACCCGACGCCTTTCAGGAAAAACGCGGTTCCAGTGTCGTTTTCGGTTTCTAACACCCACACTGATCGATCTAAGATTTCTGCTTGTGTAGGAATGACCTTAATAAGGTTAGCTGGAAAGCACGCGTTGTAGCGAACGGCCAACCCTCTGAAGACGGGATCAGATTGCCCCTTGACGAAGCCGACCCACGAAATTTTTCCCTGAATGTGCGCTTGGATACCACAATTTTTTCCATAGCGTGACAAAAGCTCCGCTTGGGCTACGGCACCCCCCACACTTTCTATTTTATACAGTGCGGCCCGAATGTTTCTAATGAACTTCCGATCCACATTGAGGCCCTCATTGATCTTGAGGCCTGTCACCATCCTGCGAGAATTCTTGTCGGCGTAGTGAATTTTTTCGGGGTTTAGTTCAAACCCGTTGTCACGAAATATCACCTTAATCTCATCGCTTAGCTGATCGGGCCCGAGTTTTCCCGATAGAGGGCGCGCACCTTCAAACAAAGCAATGGGTGGTTGAAAGCTCGAGAGTGAAATATCGTCAGCGTAACGTGAATAGAGTATCCGATTCTTTTTGGCGAAACGCATTAAAGACTTATCAAGTCGAAAACAGATCATATTGGAGATTACAGGGCTTGATGGCGCACCTTGAGGGAGGCATCCATTGTTGCAACAAATTCGGGCGACGATTGAGGCTACATTGGAATCAATTCCTATACTATTTAGAAGCCCCTTCACTCTATTTTCGGAAATCGTGGGGAAGAAATTTTTGAGGTCTGCGTTTAGCAAGTAACGACGGCGCAAATGGACTTCAGCATTTGTTTTTACCGACCGATCTGGCACGAATCCATGTACAGGGTAGCGCGGCGTGTAGAGACCGTTCAAACTTCGAGAAATCTTAGTTTGTAGCATCTTGAGACGATAGTCAGGCGCGCTTATGAAGCGGAGCTTTCCAGACTTCTTAGAAATGGCGAAATGGGAGTACATACGGCCACGAAACCACCAAATCCTTTTTAGCTCGGCAGGAGTGACGCCCAAGTATTTGAGAAGCTTAGATTTGCTTGAAAACTCAACCGGTATTTTCGTTCGGCTTGAGTCCCCGAACAAGTAAAACAGGCTTGTCACGAGGTCTCCCCTCCAATCACCCAATGCGCACATTGCTCATATTGGGCGCACGATTCTTGTGCAGACTTTTGCTCTTACGCCGCAGTTACGACAGCGCGTTTGCGAGGGGAAACCTCGTTCTTTCACAATCATCTGAATGTCCCCAAGATACAACCCTAAATGGAGCGTGAGGTATTTGGAGTTGGTGTTGGTGTTTCCCCCGGTTTGATGGGCCTTTTCACTTTACCAAGAAGAGTGTGTTTCCTGCCGAGAACGGGGGGCCATATCCTACGCAGGAAACAATCGCCGCAATTCTGCCATGATGTTCGGCGATTGTTTCTTAAGGCGGAACAATAAAGACATCTCAAGTCGAGCAGGCCGCCTGAACAACTTCCCTCCCTGGACTAGAACCGGGCCGCATCTCTCCCGGGCGGCCCGTTTTCTTGTGTCATCTGCGAGACAGCATGTCCTTCGCCGCCAGAACCGCCCCCGCGGTGATCAGCAGGCTGGCCACGCCGATGGCCCAGGAAAACACCCCCATGCCTAGCGAGATCAAAACCAGCGTCGAAAGCAGCGGGGCGGCATAGCTGGCCGCGCCCAGAACCTGGATATCGCCGCGTTTCACGCCGATATCCCAGGCATAGAACGCCAGCCCGACCGGCCCCAGCCCCAGGCCCAGAACCGCCAGCCACTGGCCCGGGCCCTGCGGCCAGACGGTGACCTCCAGCGCCAGATGTGCCAGCGTGGCCAGCACGGCGGTCACCAGGCAAAACCCGGTCACCACATCGGTGGAAACCGCGCTGAACCGGCGCGACAGGACCGAATAGGACGACCAGACCAGCGCCGCCGCCAGGGCCAGCCCATAGCCCGGCAGATAGGCCGCATCGGGCACCACCATGGCCCCACCCGTCACGATCAGGATGGCCCCGGCAAATCCAAGCATGGCCCCGATCACATGATGCGCGCCCAGCCGTTCGCCCGGGGCCAGCGCCGACATCAGCACGATCAGAAGCGGCCACAGATAGGCAATCAGGCTGGCATCGATCGCCGGGGCCGCGCGCAGGGCCGAGAAATAGAGGAAATGGTAGCCAAAGAGCCCGCCAACCCCCAGCGCCCAGACCTGCCAGCTCTGGCGCAATGCCTGCATTGCGGCCGGACGAAACGGCCAGCGAAGCGCACCGGCCAGCCCGCCGATGGCAAAGCTCATGGCGGTCAGTTGCAGCGGCGGCACGGTGCCGCTGGCGGCGGTGAAAAAGGCCAACAGCGCCCAGAGCAGGACGGCAATGAACCCGATGGCCGTGGCGGTGGATTCGGGCATGGCAGGCATCCTCAGCTGGCGCATTGGCCCGGGGGTATCATTGGGCCAACGGCAAGATCAACGCCGCGCCCTCGGCCCGGTTGGAATTTACCGCCCCGTCAACACGGAAGACCTCAAACCTGTCCGCCGGGGCCGCCCGCATCAGCCGCGCCGCGCCCTTGCCGTCTTCGCCCAGCCATCTGGCCCAGTCCTCAGGCGCAAGGCTGACGGGTTCGCGGTGGTGGATATGCGACAGGCCAACGCCCGCGGGGCAGGTCACGATGGCAAATGTGGTATGGCGCGCGTCGCCCTGCGTCCAATCCTGCCAGATCCCCGCCAATACCAGCGGCGCGCCATCAATGGGGCGGATATACCAGGGCAGCCGATTGCCCGCGTCATCTTTGGTCCATTCATAAAATCCGGTGACCGGAACCAGGCAGCGCCGTTCGCGACACGCTGCCCGGAAGGCGGGTTTTTCGGCGATGGTCTCGGCCCGGGCGTTGATCAATAGCGGGCCGCCAGTTGCGGATTTATACCAATGCGGCACAAACCCCCAGCGCATCGGGCGATACCGGCGCAGGCCCGCATCGGATGTCACCACGGCCACGGGTTGCGTCGGGCAGATATTGTAGCGCGGGCCATCGGGCAGATCATTGGCGGGCGCGGCCTCGAACAGCCGCGCCATCGCATCATTGGGGTGGGTCATGGTCATGCGGCCGCACATGGGGGCCAGCCTACCCCTCGCGGCGCAGAAGAAAACCCCCGCGATCAGCTGCCGTAAACCGCCCTATGCGCGATCTGCGGGATCTGGTCCCGAGAGATATCAAGGTCCAGCCGTGTATTGATATCAAGCGTCTTGAGCGCGCGGACCGTGCGCCGGTAGGCGATGAATTTCCGGGCGTCATCAAGCAGATGTGCAGGGTAGTTGGACATTGGTCTTTCCTTTTCGTGCGCGGGTTACACATGCCATATGGCAGCGCTAACAGCCGCGACAATTGCCCGTTTGCCAGATCCGCCATGACGCCGCTGCATGGCATGCAAAAGGGGCCGGGCAATCCACCGCCCGGCCCCAAATTCAGCTGTCGCGCCCTGGCTTATTCGGCTTCCATGATCCGATCTTCCAGATGCGGCTCATAGGGGGTGTTCTCGGCCAGGTAATCGGCCACCACCTGCTCCAGCCCCGGACCGAAATCATAGGCGTTCATGCCGTTCGCCGCGAAGGTGGCATAGCCATCGCCGCCGCTGCGCATGTAGTTGTTGGACACCACGCCATAAATGGCTTCGGGATCAATCGGCTCAAACCCGGTCTCGGTCTCGATCTCGACCGATATGATGCGGCTGCCCGGCTCGGCGGCCGGATCCCAGGTAAAGCGCATGCCCGCAACCTGCGGGAAACGCCCTGCCCCATCCTCGACCCGGCTCACCCCGTTTTCCAGCGCCGCAATCACATCGGCCCCGGAGAGCTGGAATGTGGCCAGCGTGTTCTGGAACGGCAGCACGGTCAGAACCTCGCCCAAGGTCACCTCGCCCGGGTCGATCGAGGCGCGCAGGCCGCCGCCGTTCTGAATGGCGATGTCGATGCCCTGATCGCGCACCCGGTCCAGCATGGCATCGGCAACCAGCACACCCATCTGGCAGACCCGCGCCCGGCAATTCGACCGGTCGCCGTCAATTGCGGCTGTGGTTTCGGCAATCACCACCGACATTGCCGCCTCGATCGGGGCGGCCAGTTCTGCGATCCGCTCGCTCAACAGCGCATCCGGCTCGAACGAGGCATCCAGCAGGATCGTGTTGCCACCGGCATAAAGCACGTTGCCATCATCATCGATGGTCAACTCGAGATGGCCCAGATATCTGGTATAGGCCCCGGCCGATACGATCGGCACCAACCCGCCATCGGGATTCGACACATAGGTCGGATAGGCATAGTCGCGATCCGGATCGGTGGCGGAATAATAGGAATGCGAATGGCCACCAATAATGGCATCCAGCCCCGTCACTTCCGCCGCCAGAACTTCATCGAAGCCCGCGCCGATATGGGTCACCGCGACAATGACATTGACGCCATCGGCCAGCAATGCATCGACATCGGCCTGCATTGCCTCAACAATATCCTGGAAGATGACATTCGGCCCGGGCGACGCAATTTCGGCGGTATCAGGTGTCACCGAAGACACGAAACCCACCTGCACACCGTTGATTTCCTGCACATAGCTGTCGCCGATAACGTCGCGCAGAAGGTCCGATTGCGTCAGATCCAGATTGCCCGAGATCACCGGGAACTCGACCAGGCCCATGAACCGGGCCAGGTTTTCCGGGCCGTCGTCAAACTCGTGATTGCCAAGCGCCAGAAGGTCCAGACCGATGGCGTTCATCATCTCGGCTTCGACATCGCCCTTGAAGGTCGTATACATCAACGAGCCCTGAAACAGATCGCCGGCAGCCACAACCGCCACATTTTCGGCCCCCTCCTCGGCGCGGATCTGTTCGATGGCAGTTTCCAGACGGGCAACGCCGCCAAAGCATTCGCCAGCGGCGTCATCTTCGACCGAACAGGTGCTGTCGAAGCGGTTGATCGGCTGCACCCGGCTGTGGAAATCGTTGAAGTGAAGCAGGTGAATGGTGGTTTCATTGGAATCGGCGGCAGCGGCGGTGCCCATGGCAGCCAAGATCGCCGTCGAACACAGGATTCGAGCTAGCATCGGAATTCTCCCTGACAGTGTTTTGTTATGGCCACAGCTTGGCGGGGCCGTTGCACCATGTAAAGGGATTCAGTCACGTGCATGTGACACTTGACGTTGCGGCGCGGGCAGGCCAATCCCGTCGCCATGCTGATCTACAAGATTTTCCGGGCCGATGAATGGGCCATGCTGCAGGCCGAGGGCCGGACATTGGGCGCACCGGTCGATCTGGCCGATGGCTTCGTGCATTTTTCCACCGCCGATCAGGTCATCGCGACCGCCGCGCGCCATTTTTCCGGGATGGGCGGGCTGGAGCTGCTGGCGGTTGACGCGGATGCGCTCGGGGATGCCCTGAAATGGGAGGCCTCGCGCGGCGGCGCGCTTTTTCCGCATCTCTACGCGCCTTTGCGCCTGGCCGATGTGGTCTGGCACCGGCCCTTGCCACTGACCGCCGCCGGGCATGACTTTCCCGAACATATCGCGGGCCAGATCGATCGGGGCATCGTATGACACTGGAAAAGATGGGTATGGCGCTGATGCGCCGGATGGATCCCGAACGCGCGCATGGCCTGGCCCTGCGGGCGCTGGCGATGGGGCTTGCCCCCCTGCCCGGCCCTGTCACCTCACCCCGGCTGGCCTGCAATCTGGCCGGTCTGGAGCTGCCCAACCCGATCGGCCTGGCGGCGGGGTTCGACAAGAACGCCACCGCCTTCGGGCCGCTGATGCGTGCCGGTTTCGGTTTTATTGAAACCGGGGCCGCCACGCCACGCCCGCAGCCCGGCAACGCCAAACCACGCCTGTTTCGCCTGCCCGAGGATCGCGCCGCCATCAACCGGTTCGGCTTCAACAATGACGGCATGGCGGCAATCACGGCGCGGCTGGCGGCGACGGCGCATATCATCCCGGTGGGGCTCAATCTGGGGGCCAACAAGGACAGCGCCGACCGCGCCGCCGATTTTGCCACCGTTCTGGCCCATGCCGGCGATCATGTCGATTTTGCCACCGTCAATGTCTCCTCGCCCAATACCGAAAAACTGCGTGAATTGCAGGGCAAGGAAGCGCTGAGCGCGCTGCTGCAGGGCGTCATCGCGGCGCGCGACGCGCTGAGCCGGCCGATTCCGGTCTTTCTGAAAATCGCCCCCGATCTGAGTGCGGCCGAGATCGAGGATATCACCGCCGTTGCGCTGGACACACGGGTTTCGGGCATCATCGCCACCAACACCACCAATGCCCGCGACGGGTTGCGCAATGCGCACCGCGACCAGACCGGCGGCCTGTCGGGCGCGCCGCTTTTCGACAGATCGACCCGCGTTCTGGCACAGATCTCGGCCCTGACCGAGGGCCGCCTGCCGCTGATCGGTGTTGGCGGCGTGGCCACCGGCGAACAGGCCTATGCCAAGATCCGGGCCGGGGCCTCTGCCGTGCAGCTTTATACCGGGCTGGTCTATGGCGGCCTGTCGCTGGCCGCCACCATCGCGCGCGATCTGGATGCGCTGCTGGACCGCGACGGGTTTGCCAATGTTGCTGATGCCACGGGCACAGGCCGGGCCGACTGGCTTTAATGCACTTCTCGGAAGTGCCAAGATGTGATGCATCGCTTGACGCGTTGAAATCTTTGATTTCAGGCAGCGTTAAGGGATTCAGGTTTTTCGAGAAGTGCTATAGGGCGGCAGCCCGTTCCAGCGCCGGATACCGCGCCCCAAGCGTGACCCCGCGCAGCACCAGAAACACCATCATGGCCGCCCATAGCCCGTGATTTTCGAAACGCGGCACCAGCAATACCAGCGCCAGCACATAGCCCGCGAA
>NZ_JBTUJH010000073.1:0-30823 GCF_058343375.1 Alterinioella sp. | reverse complement strand
CGCTGAGATGAAGGCAAATCAGCGTCCCTTGGATTTGACGGATTTTCCCACTGACAGCGTTACAGGGCTTTGAAAATCAACCAGATTTACATGCGCCCTGCGCCTTGTCAGAGAAAAAATCTGTCAAACCAGTGATGCAGGATTAATGGGTCCTGACCCTAAGGCGCGGCACCCGATGACGGCTGCAGAAGCGCCCGGGCCGCATCACGGGCCGCCTCGGTCACGGTGTCGCCTGCCAGCATCCGGGCCAGTTCGTCGATGCGGGCGGGCGCATCAAGTGCCACCACAGTGCTCAGCGTCACCTCGCCCCGCACCTGTTTTTCGACCCGCCAGTGATGCGCCCCAAGCGCTGCAACCTGCGGCGAATGTGTGACGACCAGAACCTGCCCGCCCTCGGCCAGCGCCGACAGACGCCGCCCGACAGCATCCGCCGTGGCTCCACCGACACCGCGGTCGATTTCGTCAAAGATCATTGTCAGCCCGGTGGCCCGCGCGCTCAGGCAGACCTTCATCGCCAGCAGGAACCGCGACAATTCTCCGCCCGATGCGATGCGGTTGAGCGGCCCGGGCGGCGCGCCCGGGTTGGTGGCCACGGTAAAGGTCACGGCATCACCCCCGTTCGGGCCCGGCGCGTCGGCAGTGATCCGGGTGGTGAAAACGGCCCGTTCCATCTTGAGCGGTGCCAGTTCCGCCATGATGCCCCGATCCAGCCGCGCCGCCGCCTTGGCACGGGCTTCCGTCAGATCCGCGGCCGCCGACCTATACTCCTTTTCAGCCCGTTCAAGCGTGGCATTGAGGTCGCCAAGCTGTGCTTGCGATCCATCGAGCGCCTCCAGACGCGCCCGCAGCGATTGCGCGAAATCTCCCAGATCATCCGGGGCCACGCCATGTTTTCGGGCCAGAGCGCGCAGGGCAAAGAGGCGTTCTTCGGTCTCTTCCAGCTCGCTTTGGTTGAAGCTGAGCGCATCGGCAAAGCGTTCGGCCCCCGATTGCGCCTCGCCCAGTTCGACCATCGCGCGTTCCAGTGCCGCCATCGGCGCGTCCAACGCGCCCTCGGCGCGATCGGTCAGCCCGTCGAACCACCTGAGCGCATCCCCCATGGACCCTTCCGCCCCCTGCCCGCCCAAAGCGTCAATCGCGCGGGCCAGATCGGCACGCATCTTTTCAGCCCCCTGCATCAGACGGCGGCGGGTATCGAGGGCTGCTTCCTCGCCCGGTTCAGGTGCCAGCGCGTCCAGCTCGGCCACCGCGTGGCGCAGGAAATCCTCTTCGGCGCGCATCTCGGCCAGTTGATCCTGGGCCGCCTGCAACGCTGTTCTCGCGCGCGACTGCGCCCGCCACCGGCCCGCGACGATGCCGCGCAAGCTGCCCAATTGGCCGAAATCATCCAGCATCGCCCGGTGCCCGCGCGGATCCAGCAACCCCCGGTCATCTTGCTGGCCATGCAGCTCTACCAGCGTTTCAGAAAGCTGGCGCAGCACCTCGCCCGAGGCGCGGCGGTTATTGACCCAGGCCGTCTTGCGACCGTCAGACCTGTTGACGCGGCGCAGAATCAATTCATCCCCGCCGGGCAGGCCGGCCTCGGCCAGAACGGCATGCGCGCTGTGGCCCTCGGGCAGGTCAAACACGGCCTCTACCTCGCCCTGCGCGGCCCCTGCACGCACCAGATCGGCCCGGCCACGCCAGCCAAGCACAAAGCCGAGCGAATCGAGCAGGATCGACTTGCCCGCACCGGTTTCGCCGGTCAGCACATTCAGACCCGGCTGAAACGCAAGTTCCAGCCGGTCGATGATCAGCATGTCCCGGATTTCGAGGCTGCGCAGCATCCCCCTGCCCCCTGATTGGCCCCTATAGCGATTCGGGTTGAACTCGAATCGCGATACACTGCCTGTCGCCAATGCCCGAACGCGCATTGCGATGGATTTTGTCTCAGGTAAGACCCGAAACGCCTTAGAGCCATTCCCCACGCACGGTTTGCTGCCAGATCTCTCTGAGCCAGCTTTCACCGGCGGCTTCCGGTGCCAGATTCTGATTGTTCAGAATACGGAAGGCATCATCATAGAAGGGCGAGCCCTGGAAGTTGTATCCCAAAATGGCGGCTGCGGTCTGTGCCTCAGTGGTCAGGCCAAGCGCCAGATATGATTCGACCAGCCGCAGCAATGCCTCGGGGGTTTGGCTGGTGGTCTGGAACTGTTCGACCACGACGCGGAACCGGTTGATCGCGGCGGTGTAATTCTGACGACGCAGGTAATAGCGCCCGATCTCCATCTCTTTTCCGGCCAGATGGTCAAAGGCCAGATCAAATTTGAGAATCGCAGAGGCGGCATATTCGCTGTCGGGGTAGCGTTCGATCACCACGCGCAGCGCTTGCAGCGCCTGGAAGGTCAGGCCCTGATCACGACCGACCTGGTCGATCTGGTCATAATAGCTGAGTGCCAGAAGATATTGCGCATAGGCCGCATCCTCGGAGGCCGGGTAGAAATCGAGATAGCGCTGCGCCGAGGCGCGCGAATTTTCATAGTCCCGGTCCGTATGATAGGCAAAGGTTGCCATGATCAGCGACCGCTGCGCCCATTCCGAATAGGGGTAGAGGCGTTCGACCTCGATAAAGAGGGCTGCCGCATCATCGGGCTGTCCGGCCTCAAGCTCAGCCTCGGCGCGTTCAAAGATTGTTTGCGGGCCAAGCTGTTCCAGCGCCACCTCGCGATTACGCTCGCGCGCGGCCGCGCAAGCCGACAGCGTCAGAATGAGGGCCAGTGCAAGGCCCGTCTTCCCCCCCGATCTCAGCAATCCAAGCCCGCGTGCCATCGCCTGCAACCCCATGCGTCAAATGCGGCAGGCTTTCACGCCCGCCCTGTCTGATATCGGTCCTAGCACATTAATTCTGAGGGCAAAACGCCTGAATTGATGCCTTTTGCGCTTAGGCAACTGCAGCCAGGTCTTCGGGGTGCAGATCGACCCCGGGCAGACGCGCCCGTTGCTGCGCGTTGCATTCCACCGACTGCCAGGCCTCCGGCGTCGCGAAAAGCGTGCGCAATAGCTGGTTGGTCAGCATATGACCGGCGCGGTGGCCTTCATATTCGGCCAAGAGCGGCGCGCCCGCCAGCGCCAGATCGCCAAGCGCGTCCAGCATTTTATGGCGCACCGGTTCATCGGCGTGGCGCAATCCGCCGGGGCTGGTGACGACATCGCCATCCACGACCACGGCATTTTCGCCGGGCACGCCGCCAAGCGCCAGACCATTGGCCTGCATGGCCTCGACATCGGATTGAAGACAAAAAGTGCGGCTGTCGCACAGTTCGCGCACGAAACGCCCGTTGGCCAGGTCCATCTCGCGCATCTGGTAGCCAATGGCGCTATCGGTAAATTCAATGGCAAAGCGCATTTTCAGACCGGTCGAAGGCCGCAGCGTCGCGACTGCATCGCCGGCCCGCACCGTCACCGGTTTCAGCACTTCGATGGCAAAGATCGGCTCACCCTGATCCTGCACGCCGCGCGCCAGAATGCCGCGCACGAAATGCGCCGCCGAGCCATCCATGATCGGCACTTCCGGCCCGTCGATCTGGATCATCGCGTTATGGATGCCACAGCCCGAAAGCGCCGCCATCACATGTTCGACGGTCGACACTTCAACACCGGACTCATTGCGCAGCTTGGTGCAGAGCTGGCTTGGCGGCACCCTGTCATAGCGCGCCGCGATCAGATTGTCGGCATTGCCCACATCGCTGCGGCGAAACCATATCCCGAAAGACGCGGCCGCAGGCTGGATGACCATGCGCACAGGACGCCCGGAATGAAGGCCTATTCCGGTGAACTGAACGGCGGATCTGAGTGTTGCCTGCACGTGGCACCCCTGAGCTTGTTTCCTGTCACTGAACGGGTATTGGCCCTGATTGGCCTGTCCTGTTCAGCAGCGCGCCTGCGATCTGTTTCCGCAAACACCACTGGAGATGCCTACCCGCCTCGGGCTGTAATCACAATTCAACCTTTGTGACGTGCTGCAACAAAGCGGAAAACTGTCGGCAAATTCTTGCCACTATAGAACTTCTCGCAATAGCCGAGACAGGGTGCATCGCGTGACGCGTTGAAATCCTTGATTTCAGGCAGCGTTAAGGGATTCAGGTTTTCCGAGACGTGCTTTATGCAACAGGTATCCCCGCAACGCCCTGATCCCAAAAGAAAACGACCAGCGCTTGGGCTGGTCGTTCCCGTGCGTTGATCTCGGATCTTCAGTTGGCCTGGCGGCGCAGGAAGGCGGGGATTTCAATCCGCTCCTGTTCGGGGTCGACGGCGACATCCTCTGCCGGTGCCGGGGCCGACATGGCGGGCTGGCGGCGCGGTTGCGCGGCCGGCGCTTCCTCGGAATGGCCTGTCATACGGTTTATCAGCGAATTGATTCCAAAGGGTTTGCGGGTGCCTTGATCCTCGGCGGCAGGCTGCGGCGCGGCGTCGGCGGCCCGCTGCGGATTGTCACGCGCGATGGCATTTTTAAGCCGTGTCAGGGTTTCCGGCGACGGCGATCCAAGACGCGAGCGCGGGGCCATATACTCAGACGCTTCCGGTTCGGCGGCGGCTTGCGGTGCGGAAGCAGGAGCCGTGCTGAAAGCCGGTTCGGCCTGCGGCTGATAGGCCGGGGCCGGGATGCCGTCCTCCTCGAACAGATCCTCGGCCTGCTCATGCGCGGTTTCGGGATCCATCTCGTTGAACAGGCTCGGCTCGGGCGCGGCTGCGCTGGCCGGCTCGGCGGCGGCGGCTGGTGCGTCGGTCATTGCCCGGCGCACCGGCGCGGGCATGTCCTGCATCATGTCGGCGGCGTCAATGCCGGTGGCCACGACGGACACGCGCATGCGCCCTTCCATCGCGGTATCGAGGGTCGATCCGACGATGATATTGGCCTCCGGGTCCACTTCTTCGCGGATGCGGTTGGCGGCTTCATCCAGTTCGAACAGGGTCAGATCATAGCCGCCGGTGATGTTGATCAACACGCCCTTGGCACCTTTCAGGCTGATCTCGTCCAGCAGCGGATTGGCAATGGCGCGTTCGGCGGCCTGCACGGCGCGGTCTTCGCCATCGCCTTCGCCGGTGCCCATCATCGCCTTGCCCATCTCGTTCATCACGGCGCGCACATCGGCGAAATCGAGATTGATCAGGCCGGGGCGCACCATAAGGTCCGTCACACCCTTGACGCCCTGATACAGCACATCATCGGCCAGCGCGAAGGCCTCGGTAAAGGTGGTTTTTTCATTGGCCAGCCGGAACAGGTTCTGGTTCGGGATGATGATCAGCGTATCGACGACCTTTTGCAGCGCTTCGATGCCATCATCGGCCTGACGCATCCGTTTTGCGCCTTCAAACTGGAAGGGTTTTGTTACGACACCCACGGTCAGCACACCCAGTTCACGCGCCGCCTGCGCAATGATCGGGGCCGCGCCCGTGCCGGTGCCGCCGCCCATACCGGCGGTGATGAAACACATATGCGCGCCAACCAGATGGTCGACGATGGTTTCGATGCTTTCTTCCGCAGCCGAGGCCCCAACGGCAGGGCGCGCGCCCGCGCCGAGCCCTTCGGTCACTTTGGCGCCCATCTGGATACGGGACTGCGATTTGGATTGTTGCAGCGCCTGCGCGTCGGTATTGGCAACCACAAATTCGCAGCCGTCCAATTCCTGGTCGATCATGTTATTGACCGCATTACCGCCGGCACCACCGACACCGAAGACTGTGATACGGGGCTTCAGGTCCGGCTGGTCAGCCATCGTAAGATTCAGTGTCATAGATTTGTCCGCCTGTAGTGTTTCGATCTGGGTCCGATCTTGGCGTCGGATCGCCGGTTTCTGCCATTTATTGGAGGCGATGCTACCGTGTTAACCCGCGCAGGTCACGCGAAAATTGGCGGAAAACGTCGAAATGTGGGGCGAAAACAAGGCAAAGCGGCGGGATTTTGCCGGTCCCCCCTGCATATAGCGTAACGCGACCCACCCCGCACCATGGATGCGAGGGCAGACAGGCTCTGATTGGCGCTTTACCAGTTGTCGCGGAACCACCGAACCGCGCGTTTCAGCGACCGCGCCGGGTAGCGGTCGGCCGGTATTTCGAAATCCCACCATTCATCCTGCGGATAGGCCGCGAACAGCGCCAATCCGACACTGGCCGAAAACGCCGGGCCGCAGGCCGATTGCGGCAGGCCCTGCACCCTGAGAGGCCGCCCAAGCCGGACCTGGTTGCCCAGAATGCGGCTGGCCAGCGCGTCCAGACCCGGGACCTGACTGGCCCCGCCGGTCAACACAATGCGTTGCGAGGGCAGATGATCGAACCCGGCATCCTCCAGAATGGCGCGCACTTCCTCCAGGATCTCTTCCACCCTCGGGCGCATCACGCCAATCAGTTCGGCGCGGCTGATCGAGCGGCGGTCATGTTCCCAATCGCCGGTATCGCTGGCCAGTTCAATCTGTTCGCGATCATCCATACCGGTCGAGACCAGCCCGCCAAAGCGGGTCTTGATGCGTTCGGCATCCGCGGCGGGGACCTGCAACCCCTGGCTGATATCCTGGGTGACGTGATCGCCGCCCATGCGCACGGTATCGGCATAGATCATATGTTTCTTGATGAAGATCGACACGCCGGTCGTGCCGCCGCCCAGATCAATGCAGGCCGCCCCCAGTTCCTGTTCATCTTCGACCATGCTGGAGATCCCGGCCGCGTAGGGTGACGACGCAATGCCCGCCAGTTCCAGGTCGCAGCGCTTGACGCAATGCAGGATGGTCTCGATTGCATGCGCATCAATCGTCAGCATGTGAATATCGGCGCTGAGGCGATTGCCGACATGGCCGCGCGGATCCTTGAGGCCCGAGCGATAATCGAGCGAGAAATTGACCGGCTGTGCGTGCAGAACCTCGCGGCCTTCGCCGATATCGGGCAGCTCACAGGCGGCCAGCGCGCGCGCCACGTCGGATTCGGCCACGGCTCCGGTTTGCAGCGACACCTCGCCGACCAGCCCGTAAGACCGGGGCCGGGCACCGGAAAAGCTGACGATGACATGATCGACCCGGATGTTGGCCATTTTCTGCGCCGCCTGCACGGCGGTCCGAATGGCGCATTCGGTTTCCTGCACCATGTCGATCTCGCCGAATTTCACGCCGCGCGATTTTGTGGTGGCCGCCCCGATAACCCGGAAACTGCTCTGACCAGCCATCGCCCCGACACCGTCGCTTGGGCGCAGCTCGTCCGAGGGGTCGAAGCGCAGCACAAGACACGACGTCTTGTAGCTGCCGATATCCAGAGTGGCGATAACGCCGCGACGCATGGCCTCTTCGCGTTTTGCGCGCATGGCCCGCTGTGACTGATACAGCATACTCATCCCTGTTGGTCTCCCGTTACTTCGGTTTCCCGCATCCGGCGCAGTTCAGACAGCGCCGCCGGGGTCAGTTGCAAAACAGTGCGCGTCGGATCGCGCAGATCGACGCGAAGAATGTCGCGGTCCAGCAATTCCTGCGCATCATTGACCGCCAGCACCCTGTCCAGCACGGGCGCGGGGTTTTCGGCCGGCAGCAGGATGCGGATGCCATCGGTCAGGACCAGATCCCACCGGCGTTCGCCCATTCGCACCAGCCCGCGCAGGCGGTCACCCAGGGGTCGGGCGGTCTCAAAAAGCACCAGCGCCTCGGCCGCGACCTCATTGGCCCCGTCGCCTGCGATGACCGGCAGGAAATCCAGATCGGGGCGCGCCATCAGCGGGGCCACCCGTTCGCCGGTATCATCAATCAGCCACAGCCCCTCGCGCGCCTGCCAGACCATGGAGGGGCGTCGCTCGGTCACGCTGACGGCCAGTTCGCCGCCCGATCGAATACGAAGATCGGCCCCCGAAACGGCGCGGATATCCTCGATCCTGATGCGCAGGCCATCGAGGTCCAGATCAAAGGACGAGATCGGGAAGTCCAATGAGAGCGTGGCGCGGATCTCTTCGGCCAGCACCGGCGATGCGCCCGAGATCGACATCAGGTTGACGCGGAATTCGGGACGTTCCTGGATCGAGCGCCGGATCTCTGCGACATTATCCTGCAATCGCTGCACATTGGACGGGTCCGAAATATACCAGCCAGCCGTCACCACCACGGCAAAAGCCGGCACACCGACCCGCAGGACCGCCCGAAACAGCGGCGTCAGCCACAGCCGTTGCACCCGGTAAGACCAGCGCGACGGGGCCGGATCATGGGCCGGGCGGCGGCGGCTTAACGGTTGCATGATGCATCCTCCACCATCCAGCGGCACATCTCGCCGAAACCCATGCCGATATGGCCGCCCTGTTCAGGCGTCAGCGATGTCGGGGTCATGCCGGGTTGGGTGTTGACCTCAAGCACGATCAACCCATCCAGCCCGCGCGCCTCATCCCACCGGAAATCAGTGCGGCTGACACCGCGACAGCCAAGCGCGTCATGGGCCCGGATCGCCAGGTCCAGGCAGGCATCGGTGATCGCGGCGGGCAGGTCGGCCGGCACCACATGGCGTGATCCGCCGGGTTTGTATTTGGCATCGTAATCATACCAGCCATCGGTGAGGATATCGGTCACGGCCAAGGCCCGGTCGCCCATCACGGTCGTGGTCAGCTCGCGCCCCGGCGCATAGGTTTCGACCATCACCATCTCGGGCATGTCATCAGACAGCTTCGGTGGCGCAGCCGCCCCCTCCATCACCAGATAGACCCCGACAGAGGAGCCTTCATTGTTGGGTTTTATTACGTAGGGCGGGTCCAGAACATGGCGCGCCATCGCATCATGTTTCGCGGCGATCACGCTGTTGAGCACAGGGATACCCGCCGCATGAAACGCCGCTTTCGAGCGTTGCTTGTCCATCGCCAGAGCCGAGGCCAGCACGCCCGAATGCGTATAGGGGATATGCAGCCATTCCAGAATGCCCTGCACGCAGCCATCCTCGCCCCACCGCCCATGCAGCGCGTTGAAGACAATATCGGGTTTGAGATCGCTCAGACGGGCGCAGAGATCGGGGCCGGCATCGACCTCGATCACGTCATATCCTTCTGCCCGCAGCGCGGTTGCGCATTCGCGCCCTGTTGACAGAGAGACCTCGCGCTCTGCCGAAGGCCCGCCCATCAATACCGCAACTTTGGGGGGTGTTCTGCCCGAACCTGCCACCACCATCGCCTCATTCAGCCCCGGGCTTTGCGCCCTTGTCGGCCTGTTATTCGCACCGGTTATTCCGGCTTTGTATCACGGGTCGGAACCCCAACCCGCATGATTTCCCATACTAGCTCTATTCCGCTCTTTAAGAAAACCCTTTTTCGGACCTCTTCGCCAAGCATCTCAAGGTCTTCGGCCGTGGCCCCGCCTGTATTGAGCAGAAAGTTGCTGTGTTTTTCCGACATCCGGGCACCGCCCCGCCGGGCCCCGCGCATGCCGGCCGCGTCAATCAGTTTCCAGGCCTTCAGATCATGGCTGTCATCGGCCCGGCCGGTCGAGCTGAACCCGGCCGGATTGCGAAAGGTCGACCCGGCGCTGCGGTCCCTGGTGGGCTGCGTCGCGTCGCGCCTGGCAAGCTGCTCGGCCATCCGCGCCTCCAGCGCCTCCGGCTCGCCCGCATCGGCGCGGAAGGTAACCGAGGTGATCACGGCACCCTGTGGCAGATCGGTTTGCCGGTATTGGAAACGGATGTCGCCGGGGCCAAGCGTCACCGGCGTGCCATCGCGCAAAATCGCCTGCGCGCTCAGGAAATGATCGGCGACATAGCTGCCGTAACAGCCCGCATTCATCACCAGCGCGCCGCCGATGCTGCCTGGAATTGTGCGCAGAAATGTCAGGTCCAGCCCCGCCGCCGCCGCCTTGCGCGCAACATGGGCGTCGAGCGCCGCCGCCCCTGCCGTCACCGTCCCCGGCCCGATCTCGACCCCGTTGAACCCGCGCCCGAGCCGGATCACCACGGCGCGGATACCGCCATCGCGCACGATCAGGTTGGAGCCGACGCCCATCGCAAAGACCGGCTGACCGGGGTCGAGTGCGGCCAGAAACGCCACCAGATCATCCGGGTCGGCAGGCTGGAACAACAGATCCGCAGGCCCGCCGACGCGCAGCCATGTCAGATCGGCCAGGGCGCGGTTTTCGGTCAGGGTGCCGCGCACGGGGGGCGGAACCGGATCAGGCATCATCGCGCCTTTCGCTCAGGACCCGGCGACGCCGACGCAGGCCGAGCCACCCGAACGGGGCGGCGCTGGCCAAGGCCGGGCCAAGAAAGATTACGGAAGTATAGAAATAGACCATCCGGCTCCATTCATCCTGCGCCAACCCCAAAATACGCCCGAGCGGTGCGACCAAGAGGACCAGCAGGCTGCCCGCCAGCGCTGCCCATAGAATATAGAGAACCGCCCCCGAGCCATAGCGCCCCAGAAAAAACCCGGCCCCTGCCCCAAGCACCAGGCTGGTCAGCGCGAATATGACAAGGTTTCCATCCATCGCCCCGACCACCCCTATTCCTGCAAGAACCGCCGCCGCAGCCATCGGCCCGCGTAAAACACCGGCCAGCGCAGCACCGACACCCCCGCCGCCAGAAAGGCCAGACCCCACCAGGGGCCCATCTGCCAGGTGACAAGCCCGAGCAGCGGAATACCGGTCACGATCAGCAGGGTCGCGGCGGGCCAGTGAAAGCGGCTTGGGGTCAGGCCCAACATGCAGGCCACGATCGCCCAGAGGCTGGCCAGGGTCAACGAGATCGGCATCAGCTTTCCTCTTTTTTTATCCGGCCCAGAAGATGGCGCAGAAGATAGGCCAGCGGGCGGCGAAACATCGATGCAAACCCCGCCAGCACCAGCAACACGATCAGGATTCCATGCTGTATCGCTATCAGGATCAACAGCGGCACGGCCAGCACCAGCAGAGCCAGCCCGGGCGCGTATTGCAGGCGCATCGGCAGAAACGCGAGGATGGTGGCGATGATCACCCAGATCGCGGCCAGAGTCAGCGACAGCGTCATGCAATCCGCCCCCGGACAAAGGCGGCAGGGGCCGCGGCCAGGCCATGAAACCCCGCGTGGGTCATCACATCGGTGCCACAGGCTGTCAGGATACGACGTTTGCGGGCATCCCCCATGGCTAGTTCTCCAATCTTGCGGGCAGGCCCTGCGCCCATGTGCCGATGGTGCCGGCGCCGAGGCAGACCACCATATCACCGGGGCGGGCCTGTTCACGCACCAGCCGTTCCAGATCATCCTCATCCAGAATGGCGCGGGCATGACGGTGGCCATGGGCCACCAGCCCGGCCACCAGATCGTCACGGCTGGCCCCGTCGATAGGATCCTCGCCCGCCGCGAATACCTCGGTGATGGCCACCACATCGGCCTCGTTGAACGCGCCGCAGAAATCCTCGAACAGGGAATGCAGGCGGGTGTAGCGATGCGGTTGATGGACCGCGATCACGCGGCCCGCGGTGGCCTGGCGCGCCGCTTTCAGCACGGCGGCGATTTCCACCGGGTGATGGCCGTAATCGTCGATGATGGTCACACCATTGACCTCACCCACTTTGGTAAAGCGCCGGTTGACGCCCTTGAAATTGGCCAGCGCGGTGCGGATCTCTGCTTTTTTCATGCCCAGATGGCGGGCCACGGCAATGGCCGACAGCGCATTCGAGACATTGTGATCGCCCGGCATCGGCAGGGTGCAGCCCTCTATCACCATGTCCTCGGCCCGCAATTCGACATCGAAATGCGCCACACCGGCCTTGTAATGCAGGTTCACGGCGCGGATATCGGCCTGCGCGTTGAACCCGTAGGTCACGACCCGGCGATCGGTGATCTTGCCGACCAGGCTCTGGACTTCGGGGTGATCGGTGCAGCAGATGGCAAGCCCGTAGAACGGGATGTTCGAGACGAAATCGAGAAACCCCTGCCGCAGGGCATCGAAATCGCCCCAATGCTCCATATGTTCGGGGTCGATATTGGTGACGATGGCGATGGTTGCCGGCAGGCGGTTGAAACTGCCGTCTGACTCGTCGGCCTCGACCACCATCCATTCGCCCTGCCCCATGCGTGCGTTGGAGCCATAGGCGTGGATGATGCCGCCATTGATGACGGTGGGATCGACCCCGCCCGCATCCAGCAGCGTCGCCACCATCGTGGTGGTCGTGGTCTTGCCATGCGTGCCGGCAACGGCAATGTTGGATTTCAGGCGCATCAGTTCGGCCAGCATCTCGGCCCGGCGCACCACCGGCAGGCCACGCGCGCGCGCGGCGTCCAGTTCCGGATTGCCCGGTTTGATCGCGGTCGACACCACGACGACCTCGGCCCCTTCAAGATTTTCGGGCCGCTGTCCGACAAAGACCTTGGCACCCAGTCTTTCCAGACGCGCGGTGATTTTCGAGGGCTTCAGATCGGACCCCTGCACCGAGTAGCCGTGATTGAGCAGCACTTCGGCAATGCCCGACATGCCGATGCCGCCAATGCCCACGAAATGGATCAAACCCAGTTGGGTCGGTAATTTTGTGGCAGGAGTCATCGGTTCATATCCTTCATTAAGCGCCCTGGCCCTTATGCCCGTCAGGGCGTTCATGTCTGTGCCAGCCTTTCGACCAGTTTCACCAGCCGCTGCGTCGCGTCGGGAATTCCCGCAGCCGTCGCCGCCTGTGACATCTGCAATGCCAGATCGGGCTGGCTGAGAACGGTATAGATGGCCTCGGCCAGGGTTTCAGGCGTCAGCTCGGCTTCGCGCAGGCGCAAGGCGGCCCCGGAATCGACCAGCGCTTGTGAATTTGCGGTCTGATGATCGCCGGTGGCCGCCGCATAGGGGATCAGCACCGAGGGGCGACCTATGGCTGAAATATCGGCCACCGACGAGGCCCCGGCCCGTGAGATCACCAGTTGCGCCTCGGTCATGCGGCGGGGAATGTCGCGGAAAAAAGGTTCCACCTCGCAGGCCATGCCGATCTGGTAATAGGCGGCGATCACCCGGTCCTGATCTTCGGGCCGGGCCTGTTGGGCGACACGCAGATATTGGCGGATCTCATCGGGCAGCAGGGCAATGGCGGCGGGCACGACCTCGGCCAATATCCGCGCCCCCTGGCTGCCGCCGATCGCCAGCACGCTCATCGGATAGGGCCCGGGCACGATATAGGCGGCCCCGGCGCGTTCCTGCACGGCCGCCCGAACAGGGTTGCCGGTATGTTCATGCGCCACACCCTCGGGCAGATCGGTGGGCCAGGTGCCGCAGGCGACCAGTTGCACGCGTTTCGCAAACAGCCGGTTCACCCGCCCCAACACGCCGTTTTGTTCATGGATCATGCGCGGGCGGCGGGTTATCCAGGCCGCGGCCAGCGCGGGGATGGTCGGATAGCCGCCAAACCCCACCACGATGGCCGGTTTTTCGCGCATCATGCGCAAGGTGGCGGTCAGAACGCCGCCCAGGATCCTGAATGGCGCCGCCAATTTGGCTGCCACGCCACCGCGCGAAAAGCTGGCGGACGACACCTGAACGATTTCCACCACATGCGGGAAGCCGCCAACATAGCGCGCGCCGCGCGCATCGGTCGAAAGCCGCACCCGCCAACCTTTGCGGATCATCGCCTCGGCCAGCGCCTGGGCGGGAAACATATGCCCGCCCGTGCCACCCGCGGCAATGATCAGAAGAGGACCGTCTGCCATCGCCCTACCTGTGTCGCGTCAGAAGAATATCACCAATTTCGCCTTGCGGGCGCGACCGGGTGAAGGCCAGCAACATGCCCACGGCAATGCCGGTGGCGATCAGGCTGGAGCCGCCATAAGAGACAAAAGGCAGCGTCATGCCCTTGGCCGGCAACAGCCGCACCGCGACGCCCATATTGATGATGGATTGCAGCGCAAAAGTGGCGGCAAGCCCTGCCCCCGCCAACCGGGTGAACGGATCACGCTCGCGCATCAGGCGAAAGAACCCGCGCATCGCCACGATGGCAAACAACACGATGATCAGCAGCACCAGCAGCAACCCGTATTCTTCAGCGGCAACCGCAATGATGAAATCGGTATGGGCATCGGGCAGCGTCCATTTTACCGCGCCTTCGCCTAATCCAGCGCCGAAAAAACCGCCCTCGCGAATGGCGTTGGCCGCATAAGCCAGTTGCGTATTGGGATCGACCTCGGCCGACAGGAACCCGTCAATCCGCCGCGCCACATGTTCGACCGAAATATAGGCCAGGATACCACCCGCGGTGGTGACCAGCCCGATGACCGCAAGGATCCAGATCGGGGCCCCGGCCACGAAATAGATCACCGCCCAGGAAAACAGGACAAGCGCGCCCTGCCCATAATCGGGCTGCATCACCAGCATGCCCACAACCACCAGCATTGTGATCAAAGACAGCGTTTTTCCGGGCGGGCCGTTGATTTCCTGACTGGCCGCGATCATCCAGGCGACGAAGATGACGAATACGGGCTTCAGAAACTCGGCCGGTTGCAGTGAGGCAAATCCAAGCGAATACCAACGCGTGGCCCCCTGCCCGTAATCCGTGCCCAGAACCGGCAGCATGGCCAGCGCCAGAAACGCGCCAAAAAACCCGAACACACCGATCCGGCGCACCTGCTGCGGCGTCATCATCGAGGTCAGGAGCATCGCGACGAAAGCCATCCCGCCAAATATCGCCTGCCGCGAGACATAGTAGAATGGCGACAGCCCATTGCGCGCGGCCAATGGCGGCGACGCGGCAAAGCCGAGCAAAAGTCCGATCAGGAAAAGTGTGAAGATACAGGCCAGCGTGACCCGATCCACGGTCCGCCACCAACGGGGCAGAATCGCCTCGCCCGATTGCACAAGAACTGTGCCATGCGCCATTTCTGTCATGCGTACCGCCCGATACTGCCTCTGATCGCCCGGTTTGTCCCAGGTCTGACTGCCAGAGTAACGCGAAACGCGGCATGGGGCCAGCAAAATGGCACATCGAATGCGATTGGACGCGGGATTGGCCCGGCGCTAGGGTTGGACAATGATCGCAACCCCGCCTTTCGACAGCACCGATATCGCCGCTGCCTTCGCACGGTTTCCCGATGCCGCGCGCCCGGGCCTGCTGGCATTGCGAGAGAGGATCTTTGCGGTCGCCGCAGATACCCATGGTGTGGGCAAGGTGCACGAGACCCTGAAATGGGGCCAGCCCGCCTATCTGACGCCTGAGACCCGCGCCGGTTCAACCCTGCGGCTCGGAGTGCCCAGAACGGGCGATTATGCGATATTTGTGCATTGCCAGACCACGATCATCGCCGATTTCCGCGCGCTTTTCGCGGATGATTTTTGCTATGACGGCACCCGTGCCGTGCTGTTCGACGCGCGATCCGCGCCGGATATGGACAAGCTGGCCCTGCTGATCGCCAGCGCGCTGACCTATCACCTGAAATGACGCGGCGCATTCCAGCCGATTGCGAAAAATCCGGCGGCATCCCGCATAGAGCGCAGCCATCCAGACGCACCCGGCGTCAGCTCGCCACGGTTTTGGCAACCTGCGCCACGAAATCCTCGCCGCGCTGTTCGAAATTGTCATATTGGTCAAAGCTTGCCGCCGCGGGGGCCAGCAGCACCACCTCGCCCGGCTCGGCCTCGGCCGCCGCCATGGCCACCGCCGCCGCCATCGTCCCGCAGACCGCCGCCGGCATATCGCCCAGTTGCCGCGCAAAGGCCTCGGCCTCGCGCCCGATCACATAGGCCTTTACCACATTGCCAAGCGCGACCCGCAAACCATCAAGCCCGCCATCTTTTTGCAAACCACCGCAGATCCAGCGAATTTTCGGGAAAGCCGCCAGCGCCTTGGCCGCCGCATCGACATTGGTGGCCTTGCTGTCATTCACAAACCGCACGCCGCCCGCTTCGCCCACCAGCTGCGAGCGATGCGGCAGACCGGCAAAACTGTGAAACGCCGCCTCCACCACTTTCGGAGCAATACCCAAAGCACGCACCGCCGCATAGGCGCAGCAGGCATTCTGGTGATTATGCGCGCCCGACAGACTTGGCACCATGCGCAGATCAATCGCGGCCACCTGTCGGCCTTTGCGCATCTCTGACAGCCAGCCCTTGCGGGCAAAGATATTCCAGCCCGGCCCGGTCAGTTTGCGCGACACAGAAACCCGAATAAGGCGGCCATCGGCGGTCCCTTCGCCCATCTGCCCGGCCAGATAGGCCCCTTCGGTCTCATCAACGCCGATGACGGCGCGATCCGGGCCGCCTTCGGCAAAGAGCCGGCGCTTGGCCGCGAAATAGCCGCCAATGCCACCATGCCGGTCAAGGTGATCCGGCGAGAGATTGATGAACACAGCCACATCAGGCGTCAAAGCGCGGGCCAGCTCCGTCTGGTAACTGCTCAGCTCCAGCACAATCACTTCACCGTCCACAGGCGGGTCGATATCCAAAACACCCCGGCCGATATTGCCCGCCAACTGACAGGGCGTGCCGTTCTTTGCCAGAATATGCGCAATCAAGGCCGAGGTGGTGGATTTTCCGTTTGACCCCGTCACCGCGATCACGCGCGGGGGCGTGTCATGCAGCGCCCAATCCCCCGATCCGAGCGACCGAAAGAACAGACCGATATCATTATCAACCGGAACCCCCGCCTCATAGGCCGCGGATATCGCTGCATGCGGTGCCGGATAAAGATGCGGAATACCGGGCGAGGTGATCAACATATCAACCCCGTCAAACACGCCCGCCCGGGTCAGATCGCGGCAGTTGAAGCCCTCGGCCTCTGCCGCGGCGCGCGCGGCCGCCCCATCATCCCAGGCCACGACCTCCGCCCCGCCTGAACGCAAGGCCCGCGCCGATGACAGGCCCGACCGGCCAAGCCCCAACACGGCCACGCATTTGCCTTCCACGCCCTGAACCGGGATCATCGCTTTTTCGCCCTTCGCATAGCGCCTGCTTCTTTGCGCGCCAAAATATCCCCGCCCATTGCCCGGCAGGCGGCGCAGGCCGCCGTAAGGGGAGGCATTGCGCAATCACCAGCCCGGGCCGCCGCCCGATAAGCAGCCCCCCCGCTATCGCAATTTCAGCGTCGCCAGACCAATCAGCGCCAGAATCAGCGAAATGATCCAGAACCGGATCACGATCTGCGACTCGGCCCATCCGCGTTTTTCGAAATGATGATGGATCGGGGCCATCAGGAACACCCGCTTGCCGGTGCTCTTGAAATAGAGCACCTGTATGATCACGCTCATCGCTTCGGCCACGAACAGCCCGCCAACGATCGACAGCACGATCTCGTGCTTGGTCGCCACCGCAATCGCTCCAAGCGCACCGCCAAGCGCCAAAGACCCGGTATCGCCCATGAAAACCGCAGCAGGCGGCGCATTATACCACAAAAACCCAAGACCACCGCCGATCAGACCCGCCGTGAAGACCAGCAATTCACCGGTGCCCGGCACGTAATGCACGACCAGATACTCGGTGAAATCGACCCGCCCCACCGCATAGGCAATCACGCCCAAAGTCGCCGCTGCAATCATCACCGGCATGATCGCCAGCCCGTCCAGCCCGTCGGTCAGGTTGACGGCATTGGCGCTGCCCACAATGACCAGCATGGTGAAGGGCACGAAAAAGATGCCAAGGTTCAGCAAAAGCGATTTGAAAATCGGAAAGGCCAGTTGCCCGGACAGGCCGTCAGGATGCGCCATCATCGCCATGACACCGGCAAAACCCGCGATCAGCAAACCAATGCTGAACCGGATGCGCCCCGAGATGCCCGCCGTGCTTTGCTGGCTGACCTTGCGGTAATCATCCAGAAACCCCAACGCGCCGAAACTTACGGTGACGAACATCACCATCCAGACATAGGGGTTGTCCAACCGCGCCCAGATCATGGTTGACAGCGTCAACGCAGCCAGGATCAACAGCCCCCCCATCGTCGGCGTTCCGGCCTTGGTCTCGTGATGGCTTTCGGGGCCGTCCTCGCGAATGGGCTGGCCATTCCGGTATTTCCGGCGCAACAGGTTGATCATTGGCTGACCAAAGACAAAGCCAAATATCAGGGCGGTGAAAAATGCGCCGCCAGCCCGGAAGGTGATATAGCGAAACAGGTTGAAAAAATCGCCGCCATCCGACAGGCTGCTCAGCCAATACAACATCTAGTGGGTATCCTCGCGCGTTTCCCCAGCCGAGTGGCCCAATTTGCGCAGCACGTCAACCGCCAGAGACAGTTTCGCACCTTTTGAGCTTTTGACCAGCACGATATCGCCGGGCCATAAAATCCCGGGCAGCGCGCGCGCCATCTCGGCGGGGGTATTGGTATGCAGGCCGCGCTTTTCGGGCGGCAACACGGAATGCAGATGCGCCATCAGCGGCCCGGATGTGCAAATCAGATCAAGGTCAGCAATCGCCCGATATTGCGCAATCGCGGCATGCAGCGCCTTTGCTGTCGGCCCCAGTTCCAGCATATCACCCAACACGGCCACCCGCCTGCCGCGCCCCTGCGGCGTGCTGGCCGCCAGCACGTCAAGACTGGCTCCGACCGATGTCGGGCTGGCATTGAAGGCGTCATCGATCAGCTCAATGGCCTGATCATCGGTCACGTTCAGCACGATCCGTTCGCGCCTTCCGCGCCCCGAAACGCTCTGCCATGTCGCCAAGCCCATCACCGCACGGGCGATATCGCCGCCAAGCCGATCGACCACCGCCAGCGCAATCAATGCGTTCTGCGCCAGATGCCGCCCCGGCGCGTTCAGCTTGAAAAGAATCGGCGCGCCGCCCAGTTCGGCCTGCACCACGGTCACCTGATCGGTGATCGTGACCGTGCCCAGATGCGCCTCGGCAGCGGCGCTTTCTCCGACCCGGACAGTTTCGGCAGCACCTCCTGCGCCAGCCTGCAACAGCGGCGTCACCGCAAGATCGGCATTGATCACCGCAATGCCCCCCGGTTCCAGCCCCTCGAAAATCGAGGCCTTTTCCACCGCGATCTCGGCGACGCTGCCAAACGCTTCCAGATGCACGGCGGCAACCGTGGTGATCACCGCGACATGCGGGCGGGCAAGGCGCGACAGCGGCGCAATTTCGCCCGGCGCGTTCATGCCGATCTCGATCACCGCATATTCGGTATCGGCGGGCATCCGCGCCAGCGTCAGCGGCACGCCCCAATGGTTGTTGTAGCTGGCCTCGGCGGCATGGGTCCGGCCCAATGCGCCAAGCGCCGCGCGCAGCATGTCCTTGGTCGTGGTCTTGCCGACCGAGCCGGTGACCGCAACGACCCTGGCCGCCGTTCGCGACCGCGCCGCGCGCGCCAAAGCCTCCAGCGCGGGCAAGACCTCGGGCACGATCAACAGCGGCGCATCGGCGGCCACGCCCTCGGGGATATGGCTGACCATCGCCGCGCCCGCGCCCTGTTCCAGCGCCTGCGCGACAAAATCATGCCCGTCGCGCGCGGCGCTCAAGGCCACGAACAGATCGCCCGGCTGCAACGTCCTGGTATCGATCGAGACACCGCCCACCTGCCAATTGCCCTGCACGTGCCCGCCGGTGGCTTTTGCCGCATCGGCAGCGGACCAGAGCGCGGTCATTCCAGCCCCTCCAGCGCGGCCACCGCGACGCTGGCCTGTTCGACATCATCGAACGGATAGATCACATCGCCGACCTGCTGGCCGCTTTCATGGCCCTTGCCGGCAATCAACAGCGCATCACCGGGGGCAAGCGCATCAATGCCGCGCAGGATGGCCTCGGCCCGGTCGCCCACTTCGGTCGCGTCGGGGCAACCCGCCAGCACCTCGGCCCGGATCGCGGCAGGATCTTCGCTGCGTGGATTGTCATCGGTCACGAACAGCATATCGGCGTTCTGTGCAGCCGCCTGCCCCATCAAGGGCCGCTTGCCCCGGTCGCGGTCGCCACCGGCACCGAACACCACGATGAGGCGGCCCAGAACATGCGGGCGCAGCGCCTGCAGCGCGGTTTGCAGACTGTCGGGCGTATGCGCGTAATCGACATAGACAGGTGCCCCGTTGGCGCGCCGGGCGGCCAGTTCCATCCGTCCCCGGACGCCTGATACCTGTGACAACACGTTGAACACCGCCTCGGGTTCCTCGCCCGCAGCAATGGCCAGCCCGGCCGCCGTCAGCACATTCATCGCCTGAAACCCGCCGATCAGATCCAGCCGCGCCTGATAGGGCGTGCCCTGCCAGCGAAACAGCACGTCCTGCCCGGTCTCATCCATCCGCCGCCCGGTGATCTTGATCCGCGCGTCATCGCCATATTGGGCCACCGTCAACACTTCGATCTCGCGCCGTTCGCAGGCCTCGATCACCTCGCCGCTGCGCGGATCGTCCAGGTTGATCACGGCGGTGCTCTCTTCGGGCAGAAGTTCCGAAAACAGCCGCAGCTTGGCCTGAAAATAGGCCTCCATCGTGCCGTGATAATCCAGATGATCCTGGGTGAAATTGGTGAATGCCGCCGCGACCAGATGCACCGCTTCCATCCGGGCCTGATCGAGCCCATGCGAGGATGCCTCCATCGCCACATGATCCACGCCCGCCGCTGCCATATCGGCCAACAGCGCGTGCAGCGTCAGCGGATCGGGCGTTGTATGGATACCGGGGGCGGAATAGGCACCCTCAACGCCGGTGGTGCCGATATTGGCCGCCTCATGGCCAAGCGCCGCCCAGATCTGGCGGGTGAAGCTGGCGACCGAGGTTTTGCCATTGGTGCCGGTCACGGCCACGACGCAGGCCGGCTGTGCGCCGAACCAGAGCGCGCTGGCATGGGCCAGGGCGGCGCGCGGATCTTCGACGACAATCAGCGCCGCCGACGCATCGGCAAGCACCCCTGCCGCGATCTCGGCCCCCTGCCGGTCGGTCAAAATCGCCGCCGCCTGCATGCGCAGGGCAAATTGGATGAACTCGGCCCCATGCACCCGGCTGCCGGGCAGGGCCGCAAACAGATGGCCGGGCTTTACCTTGCGGCTGTCAATCGAAATGCCGGTGACGGCGCGATCACGCCCGCGCGGGGCTGTCAGGCCCAGTTCGGAAAGCGTCTTCTCAGTCATCCTGCCCCCACTGTCCCCACTGTCCCCATAAACGCATTTATCGAGTCGCGCCTATTCTGAGGCGCTGGATAGCTGATAGGCAAGCACGGGATCAACGCTTTGTGGACGCATGCCCAACAAAGGTGCCACGCGGCGGATGATTTCGGCGGCCACCGGAACGGTGGTCCAACCGGCGGTGCGGCGTTCTTCACCCAACATTACGATATTGGGTTCGTCCAGCGTGACGACCAACACATATTGCGGGTCATTGGCCGGGAATACCGCGGCAAAGGTCGACAGCAACCGGCTCTCGTAATAGCCGCCCTGCGGGTCGGGCTTGTCGGCCGATCCGGTCTTGCCGCCAACCTCATAGCCTTCGACATCGCCCAGGGACGCGGTGCCTTCGGTCACGACCAGACGCAGCATCCCGGCCGCGATGGCCGAGACCTCTTCGGACACGACCCGTTCGCCTTCCTGGGGGGTATCGCGGCGCAGAATGGTCGGGCGCACCCGGGTGCCGCCATTCAACAGCGAAGCATAGGCCGCCGCCAGATGCAGCGGGCTGACGGAAATGCCGTGCCCATAGGCGATGGTGGCGGTCGACAGGCTGGTCCAGCGCGTTGGGTAAAGCGGGCGTCCGGCCCTTTGTTCGATGATCTCGATTCCGGTTGGCTCAAGCAGGCCCAGAGAGTCCAGAAACTCCTGCTGGCGTTCGCCACCGATCATCTCGGCCAGGCGCACGGTGCCGATATTGGACGACCGCACGATGATATCGGTCACCGAATTGGAGGGGCCGTAATCAGCGAAATCCCGGATCGCAAAGCCCGACATGCGCAATGGGCCGCGCGTGTCGATCATGGTTTCGGGTTCGACCAGGCCCAGTTCGATGGCCTGTGCGGCGGCAAAGATCTTGAAGACAGAGCCAAGCTCGTAGACGCCCTGAAGGGCCCGGTTGAACAGCGGGCTATCGGCCTGATCGCCCACCAGCAACGGCCGGGGGCGGGCATTGGGGTCGAAATCGGGCAGGCTGGCCAGCGAAATCACCTCGCCGGTATTCACATCCATCAGGACGGCCGCCGCCCCGATGGCATTCATCAGTTCCATGCCGCCTGCCAGCACCTCCTCGACCGCCGCCTGCACGGTCAGATCGAGCGAGAGCTGCAAGGGGTCACCATTGCGCGCGGGGTCACGCAATTCGGCGTCAAACTGCGCCTCGATACCGGCAACACCCAGAATTTCCGCGGAATTTACCGCCTGTTCGCCGAACCGCACGCCGCCAAGAACATGCGCGGCCAACGCGCCGTTGGGATAGAGCCGCATATCGCGCGGCCCAAACAGCAGCCCCGGTTCGCCCAGATCATGCACCCGCTGCTGTTGTTCGGGGCTGATCGAGCCGCGCAGCCAGGCAAATGTCGATCCCGAGGTAAAGCGCCGCATCAGCCAGTCCAGATCGAGATCGGGAAAGATTTCGGCCAGACCGGCGGCGGCGGTGGCCGGGTCGATCAGGTCATTGGGCTGCACATAAAGCGAGTTGGTCACAAGATTGGTGGCCAGAACCCGGCCCTGGCGATCGACGATATCGGCGCGCGTGCCCAATGCCGATGCCGCCGAGGATGCGAGATGCGGTTCTTGCGGTTCGGAGCCGGCCAGCATGGCCATCTTCACCCCCACAGTCAGAAAGGCCGCGGAAAAGACGATCGCCAGCATCAACAGGCGGCTTTCGGCACGCTGGCGCATCTTGTCACAGGCCTGTTCGTGGCGCAGACGCAGGTTTTCACGTTCAATCCTGTCGGGATTTTCGCCTTTCTGGCGGGCGTCCAGAATGCGCGCCAGCGGGCGCAGCGCGATGCGGCGGGTCATAGCGGCTCCACCGTCTCGGATGCACTGGAAAGGACATTTTCAACCGCCTCGGGCACCGCGCCCTCGGGTTGGTTTTCGGGGCGCCAGACGATCTCGTCCATCACCGCAAACTGAGCCGGTGACATTGGCAACAGGCCAAGCCGGTCAAAATTCAGGTCAACCAGTTCGCGCAGCCGGTCGGGGCGGTTCAGATAGGCCCATTCGGCGCGCAACACACCCAGGTTTTCGCGTTCCAGACCGATCGATCGTTGCAGCCGGTCGATCTCGCGCAGGGATTGCTGCGTCAGGAAATTCTGGTGATAGGCCCAATAGCCAAGGGCAACGACGGCGAAGGACGTAAGAAAAGTCACAAAACCACGCATGTCTTACAGGATCTCCGATAGGGGCGGCAGGCCCAGAATGTCGGTTTGTGGATCACCCGCGGGCGCTTCGGTGCGCCGTCCGACCCGCAGCTTGGCGGACCGCGCACGCGGGTTGGCGGCAATCTCGGCCGCATCCGGCGCAATGGCGCGGCGCGGTGTCTGGGTGAATGCCGGCTGGCGTTCTGCGGCTTCAGGCGCATAGCGCGACCCGCCGCCGCCAAAGCTGGCCCGATCCTGGAAAAAGCGTTTGGCAATCCGGTCTTCCAGCGAATGAAACGTCACCACAGCCAGTTTTCCGCCAGGTTTCAATGCACGTTCGGCGGCCATCAGGCCCTGGACCAACTGGCCAAATTCATCGTTCACCGCGATGCGGATGGCCTGAAAACTGCGGGTCGCGACATGGCTTTGACCGGGCTTGGAACGAGGCAGGTTTTTCTCGATAACAGAAACAAGCTGCGCGGTTGAGGTAATTCTGGTTTGGGCCCGCTCGGCGATGATGGATCTGGCAATCCGGCGCGCCGCGCGTTCCTCACCATAATGATACAGGATATCGGCCAATGCGGCCTCGGGGGCGTCATTGACCAGATCTTCGGCGGATGGCCCCGCCTGCCCCATCCGCATGTCCAATGGCCCGTCGCGCATGAAGGAAAAGCCACGCGCGGCCTGATCAATCTGCATCGAGGACACGCCCAGATCCAGCACCACGCCATCCAACGCGGCAAAACCGGCATCGGCGGCAAGTATGTCGAGATCCGAGAATGTGCCGGGCACCAGGATCAACCGGTCGCCATATTCGCCGGCCCATGTGGCGGCCATGTCAAATGCCAGCGGGTCGCGGTCGACGCCAATGACGGTATCCGCCCCGGCACCAAGCAACCCGCGCGCATAGCCGCCCGCGCCGAATGTGCCATCAAGCCAAACACCCTGAACCGGGGAAACCGCCTTCAGGATCGCGGATAACATGACAGGGATATGAGGCGTTGCGCCCGGGGTATCAGACGCCGGCGCGGGCATCACGCACCTTCTCCGCCGGTCCTGCCTGCCAGGCTGAGCGGATCAAAGAATTCGCGGCCACCGCCAAGTTGGGCCATCAGCTTTTCGATATTTTCTTCTGCGGCGGCACCCTGATCGGCGCTCAGGATGTGGAATTTGTCGCCCCTGCCCTGAAACAGCGCCTCCGAGCCCAGATTGATCTTTTCGCGCGCCGCAGGCGGCAACACCAGGCGGCCGGTATCATCGACCGTGGTTTCATCGCATTTGGAGTAATAAAGCTCTTCCAACAGGGTGCGCAGCGCGGTGCCGCGCCCCTCGGCCTGAATCATCGCGTCAATCTGGTCAAAGGCATTGCCCGAAAGGCATTCGAGATAATTCTTCGAAGGATCGCCATAGGCAATGTAAAGGCGTGGCGCGCCACCGGGGGCGCATTGGCTGTCGGAATTCAGCAGCACGCGACGGAACTTGACCGGAATCGAAACCCGGCCCTTTCCGTCTACCTTGTTCAGGCTTTCGCCCTGAAACCTGCGTTCCACTGTCCCCGGCCCCTTTGTTGCCTTGTTTCGCGTCCTGAAAAGGACACGCCATCTGTGCCCGGAAACGGACAACGGCGGATCGAGCTAGCTGCCACTGCTCAATCCGCCGCCCTCGTCCCATTTCTGGGTATTCCGGCGGGCGCGCATACCTGGGGGGGATGTCTGCTCTGCCCGCGCGCCGGATCTCTCGTCGTCAGCGCAATGAGAACCTGTATGAAACCTGCTTTTATTATCGTTCCGGTCAGTGATTTTTCTCTGTCCCGGTGTGCCTCATGTGCTGTGTCACTCTTGTGCCATGGAAGAATTTCCCATGCAATCCCCTTTAATGGGAATATTCCCCAGATCTTGCACCCACCCATCCAAAAATGCAGCATTTAGCAGGGGTTTTGCGCAGTTTTGAGCACAGCTTGTGGCGCAGCGCATTGGATCCACAATATGTAGCTGTGATTTTCACGCCACAGAGGGTGAAATTTTTGTCATAACTTACGCAAAACCCCCGGTGCGGGCGGCACCGGGGGCAAAATTTCATCATTTGCTGGTCGTGTCAGGCCATCCCGCCCGCCACCAGACGGGCCGCAAGCGCGGCATAGGCATCCGACATCGCGCCATCGCCCGCGGCTATCGGCGTGCCGCTGTCGCCTGCAATCCGGGTTTCAAGCGAGATTGGCAGCGCGCCCAGAAACGGCAGCTCCAGCCGCATGGCTTCCGCTCGCACGCCGCCCTCGCCGAAAATATGTTCCTCATGCCCGCATTTCGGGCAGACATAACCTGACATGTTTTCGATCAGGCCCAGGATCGGCGTCTTCAGCGTCTGGAACATGTCGATCGCCTTTCTGGCATCCAACAGCGCCACATCCTGCGGCGTAGACACGATGATCGCACCGGTCACTTCCGATTTCTGACACAGCGTCATGGCGACATCGCCGGTGCCGGGCGGCAGATCGACGATCAGCACATCCAGATCGCCCCATTCCACCTGCGTCATCATCTGTTGCAGCGCCCCCATCAGCATCGGCCCGCGCCAGACCACGGCCTTGTCCTCGGGCAGCATCAGCCCAAGCGACATCATGGTCACGCCGTGGCTATGCAATGGCAGGATGGTCTTGCCATCGGGCGAAGCCGGCCGTTTCGTCACGCCCATCATGCGCGGCTGTGACGGGCCGTAGATATCGGCATCCAGCAAGCCGACACGACGCCCCTGACGCGCCAGCGCCACGGCAAGGTTGGACGAGACGGTGGATTTGCCAACCCCCCCCTTGCCCGAGCCCACGGCCAGGATACGCGCCACGCTGCTTGGCTTCATCGATCCTTGTTGCGGTTTGGCGTGGCCCCCGATCTTCAGGTTTGGCGGCTCGCCTTGCGGCGGCGCGGGGCGCGGCGCGGGCTTTGCGGAATGCGCGGTCAGTGCCACGGTGACCCCGACCACCCCGTCCAGCCCCTTTACCAACGCCTCGGCAGCATCACGGATCGGTGCCAGGCGCTGCGCCTCCTCGGGCGAGGCGGCTTCGATCACAAAGGCCACCTTGCCATCGGTCACGCTCAGGGCGCGCAGCAGATCACGACTGACCAGGGTGCCGCCATCTGGCAGGCTCAACCGCGAAAGTGCGGCAAGAATGGTGTCGCGTGTCTGTGTCATGTCGGTCGGTCCCTGTCGCTGAGTTTCGCTTTCCCGCCAGATAGGGCAGTTTGGCACCGGTTGCACCCCTTGGGATCAGGACGGTTTGCTCAAGATTGCGGCGGGTTACGTTCACGTTATGCAAATGCTGCATAGCGGCATTGACAACTCGGGGATTGTGCAGCCGCAGCATCGGCCTATCTTCACTGCAACAGACACAAACCGCAGCCGGACGGCACCGCGCGCCAGAATGATCGCGCAAATAACCGCCGCCCTGCGAACGACGCCAAAAGGATACGACCATGGCCCATGCAATTCGGAACAATGAAGCCGCCCTTTCCATCTTTGCCCGCATGGGCGAGATCTTTACGCACGCCGTTCAGGCCTACCGCGCGAAAAATGACTTTCGCCGCACCTATAATGAGCTGAGCAAACTGTCGGCGCGCGAGCTTGACGATCTGGGCATCAGTCGCAGCGAGATCCGCCGCATCGCAATGGAATCAACCTACGGCACCGAATCCTGAGCGCTTATATCAGCCTTCCTGTCGGATCTAATCCTCCCAGATGATCCGCCGGGCAGTGCGGCGGTGCCACCTCCTCCCGGCACCGCCGCTCAAAGACACCGGGCCCCGAATGGGTCTGGGCTTTTGCGAACCTTCCTCCTCCCTTGAGGTTCCGCAAAAACCGCGCGGGCATCCTCCACCTCCTCCCTGGGGGATGTCCGCGCCCTTATTGTGGGCAGCCCGCGATTTCTTCGCCGATGCCCCGATCCTCGGCGCTGATGCCCGCTCCTCCCCTGGGACAGGCGCATGAGAAACCGGCGGCGATACCCTTCCTCCCTTGGGTATCGTCGCCATTTTCATAGCACTTCTCGGAAAACCTGAATCCCTTCACGCTGCCTGAAATCAAGGATTTCAACGCGTCAAGAGATGCAGCATGTCTCAAGTATTCCGAGAAGTGCTTCAATCAGATTTCAGGCGCGTTCATCCTTGGGTGACGCCATCACCACATGGGTCGATATTGTCGCCAATTGCGGCAGCGCGCCCAGAATATCGGTGTGAAACGCCTTGTAGGAGGCCAGATCAGCGGCCTCGACGCGCAGCAGATATTCGACATTGCCGGTGATGTTGTGGCATTCCCGCACTTCGGGCGCGCGCGCCATGGCGCGTTCAAACGCCTCTTGCGCCGATTTGGTATGTTCCTTCAACCCGACGCTCAGATAGGCCACAAAGCCTATTCCCAGTTTGGCCGGATCCAGCACCGCGCGATAGCCTGCGATCACGCCTGCCGCCTCCAGCGCCTGCACCCGGCGCAGCGCGGCTGAGGGCGACAGGGCCACCCGCTCCGCCAGATCGAGATTGCTGACCCGGCCATCGCTGGCCAGGACGCGCAATATCTGCCGGTCTTTTTCGTCAATCTTCGTCATTTGTTGCGAATTATTACCTGATCCGCGCAGGTTTGCAATTTCATTGCGCTGATACCGCTCTAGTGTTGCGTGATGACCCAAGAGCTTCTTTTCAGCCTGATCGGCTTTGCCTTTGCCCTGTCGATCACGCCGGGGCCCAACAATCTGATGTTGATGGCGTCGGGGGCGAATTTCGGTTTGCGCCGCACCTTGCCACATATGTTCGGCATCAGCCTGGGCCATGGGTTCATGGTGTTCCTGATGGGGCTTGGTCTGTTGGAACTGTTTGCGATCTTTCCCGTGGTGCGGAGCGTGCTGACCGCGCTGACCACGGCCTATCTGCTCTGGCTGGCCTGGAAAATCGCCAATGCCGCGCCGCCAAGCGAGACCGCGGCCAAAGGCACGCCGCTGACATTCCTGCAGGCGGCCGCCTTTCAGTGGGTCAACCCGAAAGCCATCTACATGGCGATTGCGGCACAGACGAATTACGCCCCGGAGGGCAGTGGTTGGGTCGGCGCAGGCCTGGTGGCGCTGGTATTTCTGATGACGAATTTCCCGTCAATCACCGTCTGGGCCTGGCTTGGCGTGCAGATGAAGCGCCTGCTGGGCACCGGCGCGCGGCTGCGGGCGTTCAATATCACCATGGCGGTGCTGCTGGTGGCCACACTGATCCCGTTGCTTTTGACTGATTGAGCTTCTTCTTTGCAAAAATACTCATTCCCATTGCCGTCAGGCGCGCGAAACGCCGCCAGGGGGCGATTTCAGAACGGCACGTCATCGGCCTGATCCGCGGCAACCAGAAACCGGGCCACCACATGTTTGAGGCCGGCCTTGTCAAAGGCAATCTCCAGCTTGTCGCCCTCGACCCCTTCGACCCGGCCATAGCCGAATTTCTGATGAAACACGCGGGCTCCGATCTCAAAGGTGGGTATGGTCTCGGCATCCATCACGAAATTGCGCGCCTCACGCGGCTGGCCGATGCCGCGCACGCCCTGATTGGCCTGCAACCGTCTCCAACCTGGTGAATTATAGACATCCGCGCGCGAGGCTTTTTCATGCATCCCCGAGCCAGAGCCCCCCTGCGCCGCGCCGCGTGCATGGCCATACAGCCCCGGCGGCGTCAGCACATCGACATGCGCCGCGGGAAGTTCATCAATGAACCGCGACGGCAGTTGGTTCTGCCATTGGCCATAGACCCGGCGATTGCCGGCGAATGAGATGGTGCAGACCTGTTCGGCCCGCGTAATGCCGACATAGGCCAGGCGGCGCTCTTCCTCGAGGCCCTTCAGCCCCTCCTCATCCATCGAACGCTGACTTGGAAACAGGCCATCCTCCCAACCCGGCAGAAACACCGCGGGAAATTCCAACCCCTTGGCGCCGTGAAGCGTCATCAGGGTTACTTTTGGCTCATCGGCATCGGCCTCATTATCCATGATCAGGCTGACATGTTCCAGAAACCCTTGCAGATTCTCGAAGCTTTCCAGCGCCTTGACCAGTTCCTTGAGGTTTTCCAGCCGCCCCGGTGCCTCAATCGTCTTGTCGTTTTCCCACATCGTGGTGTAGCCGCTTTCGTCCAGAATGATCTCGGCCAATTCGATATGCGACAAGGTGCCGGCGGGCGCATCTTCTTCCAGCAGGTCGGGCAGCGGGCTGGCGGGCCGCATCGGGCCCTGCATCAGCGCGCGCCAGCGATCGAGCCCGGCCAGAAGCCGCGCCAGTTCCACCGCCCCCTTGCCGGTCAGCCCCTTGGCCTCCAGCAATTCCCGCGCGCCTTCGACCAGAGAGGTGCCGCTTGCGCGCGCCGCCATCTGGATCTTTTGCTGCGCCTTGTCGCCAAGTCCGCGTTTGGGCGTGTTGACGATGCGTTCAAAGGCCAGATCATCGGCAGGGCTGATCACGAGGCGGAAATAGGCCATGGCGTCGCGGATCTCCATACGCTCGTAAAACCGTGGCCCGCCGATCACCCGATAGGGCAGACCGATGGTCAGGAACCGATCCTCGAAGGCGCGCATCTGGTGGCTGGCGCGGACCAGGATTGCCATGCCATTGGCATCGATCGGAGCCATGCCGCGGGTGCCCGATTGCATCGCCTCGATCTCGTCACCGACCCACCGGGCCTCTTCGTCACCGTCCCAATGGCCGATCAGGCGCAGTTTCTCGCCGCCCTCCGCCTCGGTCCAGAGGGTTTTGCCAAGCCGCCCCTGATTGCCCGCGATCACGCCCGCAGCGGCGGCAAGGATATGTTCGGTCGAGCGGTAATTCTGCTCCAGCCGGATCACTTTCGCGCCCGGAAAATCCTTGTCGAAGCGCAGGATATTGCCCACCTCGGCCCCGCGCCAGCCATAGATCGACTGATCATCATCGCCGACGCAGCAGATATTCCGGTGCCCCTGTGCCAACAGCCGCAGCCACAGATATTGCGCCACGTTGGTATCTTGATATTCGTCGACCAGGATGTAGCGAAACCGGGTCTGATAGTGTTTCAGCACATCCGGATGGGCCTGAAAGATGGTCACGACATGCAGCAGAAGATCGCCGAAATCGGTGGCGTTAAGCTCGGCCAGGCGGCGCTGATAGGCAGCATAAAGGTCGATGCCTTTTTCATTGAACGCGCCGGATTCGGAGGCCGGCACATTGTCCGGCGTCCAGGCGCGGTTTTTCCATCTGTCGATGACATGGGCCAGCGCGCGGGCGGGCCAGCGTTTTTCATCGATGCCCTCGGCGAGGATCAATTGTTTCAGCAGGCGCAGCTGATCATCGGTATCAAGGATCGTGAAGTTTGATTTCAGCCCGGCAAGTTCGGCGTGGCGGCGCAGCAATTTGACACAGATCGCGTGGAAGGTGCCGAGCCAGGGCATGCCTTCCACCGCCTGCCCCAAAAGCCCGCCCACCCGGTCGCGCATGGCACGCGCGGCCTTGTTGGTAAAGGTGACGGCCAGAATTTCATTCGGACGCGCGGCCCCGGTGGACAGAAGATGCGCGATGCGTGCAGTCAAGGCGCGGGTCTTGCCGGTGCCTGCACCTGCCAGCATCAGCACCGGCCCCTCAAGCGTTTCCACCGCTTCGCGCTGCGGATCGTTCAGCCCGTCAAGATAGGGCTGCGGCCG
>NZ_JBTUJH010000072.1:0-6821 GCF_058343375.1 Alterinioella sp. | reverse complement strand
AAGATGCACCAGGCCCCCGCCGTGCTGGACCGGATTGGTGTCGATTTTGAATATGATGGTGAAATGACGGTCGATGTGGCGCTGAATATGAAGGTGATGGAACAATATCCATTTACCCGCCTGACAGGTCCGGCCAATGTTCTGGTGGTTCCGGCCCGCCATTCGGCCTCGATCTCGGTCAAGCTGATGCAGGAAATGGCAGGGGCCACGGTGGTTGGCCCGATTCTGACCGGGTTGGAGCATCCGGTGCAGATCTGTTCGACCGTTTCCACCGCCAATGATATTCTCAATATGGCGGTGATGGCAGCGTGTGAGATCGGGCGATAAAAAAGGCCCGCCAGGGTCAATTGGCGGGCTTTCTATTTGGTATCCGCGCCGGATGCGCGACCAGGGTTTTACCCCTTCATGCCATCCCAGAAACTTTTGACCTTGTCGAAAAAGCCGTGCGCATTGGGATTGTTTGCGTGTGCACAGCTATCCTCGAACTCGCGCAGAAGCTCTTTTTGCTTGCTGGTCAGCTTCACGGGAGTTTCCACTGCCATCTCGATATACATTTCACCCTGTCCGGTGCCACGCAGAGCGGGCATGCCTTTCGATCGCAGGCGCATCTGACGGCCTGATTGTGTTCCTTCGGGCACTTTCACCCGGCTGCGGCCGCCGTCAATGGTGGGCACTTCGATCTCGCCACCCAGTGCGGCCGTGACCATCGAGACCGGAACCCGGCAGAAAAGATCCAGCCCATCACGCTGGAAAATCGCGTGTTCGGCCACCTCGATAAAGATGTAAAGATCACCGGACGGGCCACCGCGCAGACCGGCCTCACCTTCGCCCGACAAACGAATCCGGGTGCCGGTTTCGACGCCGGCCGGAATGTTGACCGACAGCGTTTTTTCTTTCTGCACACGGCCCGCGCCGCCACAGCCCTTGCAGGGGTTCTTGACGATCTGACCAGCACCCGAACAGGTCGGGCAGGTGCGTTCGACGGTGAAAAACCCCTGTTGCGCGCGGACCTTGCCCATACCCGAACAGGTTGGGCAGGTCTGCGGTTCGGCACCGCCTTCAGCACCCGATCCGCTGCATTCCTCACAGGTCGCAGATGCTGACACGGTGATGGATTTTTGCAGGCCGGAATAGGCATCCTCCAGCGATATGCGCATGTTGTAACGCAGGTCGGACCCGCGCGCGGCGCGCTGGCGGCCACCGGCCCCGCGTTGGCCGCCCATGAAATCTCCGAAAAGGTCTTCAAACACGTCTGAAAAAGCGGATGCGAAATCACCCTGGCCGGGGCCGCCACCGCGCGGGCCACCGCCCATACCGCCATCAAACGCCGCATGGCCATAGCGGTCATAGGCGGCTTTTTTGTTGTCGTCTTTCAGGATCTCGTAGGCCTCATTGGCCTCTTTGAACAGCGCCTCTGCCTCCGGGTTGTCAGAATTTCGGTCAGGGTGCAGTTCCCTGGCTTTCTTGCGATAGCCCTTCTTGATCTCATCAGCACCGGCCCCTTTCGAGACGCCGAGCACATCGTAAAAATCGCGTTTTGCCATCTGTTCAATACCCTCCTGAAACGCGGTGACCGGCCAAAGTTTCCCTCAGCCGGTCACGATACGGGTCAGTTCACGCAATTAGTCCCGGCGTTCGTCGTTCAGATCTTCGAAATCGGCATCAACGATGTCATCATCAACGCCCGAAGGCTCATCGGCGCCTTCCGGTGCCTCCTCGCCCTCGGCCTCGGCCTGCGCCTTGTAGATCGCTTCGCCCAGTTTCATAGCCGCTTCGGTGACGTTCTGGATGCCGCTCTTGATCTTGCCGGCGTCCTCGGCCTCCATGCTTTCTTCCAGCGCCTTGATCGCCAGTTCGATCGCCTCCACCGTGGTCGGATCGACCTTGTCGGAATGCTCTTCCACTGATTTCCGGGTCGAATGGATCAGGCTTTCCGCCTGGTTTCTGGCTTCGACCAGTTCTTTGCGCGCCTTATCGGCTTCGGCGTTTTCTTCGGCATCGCGGACCATCTGTTCGATGTCTTCCTCCGACAGGCCACCCGACGCCTGGATGGTGACATTCTGTTCCTTGCCGGTGCCCTTGTCCTTGGCACTGACCGATACGATGCCGTTGGCGTCGATATCAAATGTCACCTCGATCTGGGGCAGGCCGCGCGGTGCGGGCGGAATATTCTCCAGGTTGAACTGGCCAAGCATCTTGTTGTCGGCGGCCATTTCACGCTCACCCTGAAACACCCGGATCGTCACCGCGTTCTGGTTATCCTCGGCGGTCGAGAAGATCTGCGATTTCTTGGTCGGGATCGTGGTGTTGCGGTCGATCAGGCGGGTAAAGACACCGCCAAGGGTTTCGATCCCCAAGGACAGTGGCGTCACATCCAGCAGCACCACATCCTTGACATCACCTTGCAGGACGCCGGCCTGAATGGCGGCACCCAAGGCGACAACCTCATCGGGGTTCACGCCCTTGTTGGGTTCCTTGCCGAAAAAGTTGGTCACTTCCTCGACCACTTTGGGCATCCGGGTCATACCGCCGACCAGCACGATCTCGTCAATGTCGCCTTTGGAAAGGCCCGCGTCTTTCAGCGCTGCCTGGCAGGGCTTCATCGACTTCTTGATCAGGTCACCAACCAGGCTTTCCAGCTTGGCACGGGTCAGTTTCATGACCAGGTGCAGCGGCTGGCCGCCATTTGGGTCCATCGAGATGAATGGCTGGTTGATCTCGGTCTGCGTGGCCGAGCTAAGCTCGATCTTGGCTTTCTCGGCGGCCTCTTTCAGACGCTGAAGGGCCATCTTGTCCTTGGTCAGATCGACGCCGGTTTCCTTTTTGAACTCAGCGGCAAGGTATTCAACGATCCTCATGTCGAAATCTTCACCGCCCAGGAAGGTGTCGCCATTGGTGGATTTCACTTCAAAAAGGCCGTCGTCGATCTCAAGAATTGTCACATCGAACGTGCCGCCGCCAAGGTCATAGACGGCGATGGTCTTGGTCTCTTTGCGGTCGAGGCCATAGGCCAGTGCGGCCGCGGTCGGCTCGTTGATGATGCGCAGCACTTCAAGGCCCGCGATCTTGCCGGCGTCTTTGGTGGCCTGGCGCTGTGCGTCGTTGAAATAGGCCGGCACGGTGATGACGGCCTGGGTCACTTCCTCACCCAGATAGCTTTCTGCCGTTTCCTTCATCTTGCCCAGGATCAGGGCCGAGACCTGCGAAGGCGAATATTTCTCACCGCGCACTTCGACCCAGGCGTCGCCATTGCCACCGTCAACAATGGCATAGGGGACCAGCTTCTTGTCTTTTTTGACGGCGGCGTCGTCAATCCGGCGTCCGATCAGGCGTTTCACGGCGTAGATGGTGTTGTCGGGGTTGGTGACAGCCTGACGTTTTGCTGCCTGACCGACCAGACGTTCATCATCCGTGTAGCCCACAATCGAGGGCGTGGTGCGCGCGCCTTCGGCATTTTCGATGACGCGGGGTTGTGCGCCGTCCATGATGGCAACGCAGGAGTTCGTGGTTCCGAGGTCGATACCAATAACTTTGGCCATGTTTCGTATCCCTTCTTAAAGGCGATGTTGCAGAGGGCAGGTCCGATTACGGCCCCCGGCCCCTATACTTGTTGGTCGGGAATGGCCCCGACCGTGCTTCGCAGGGTATATAAGTGGGGGTTGAGGCGGCTGCAAGCATCCGAAAGCCCGGAAGGTTTATGAATCTGCAACAGAGCCTGCCAGGGAGAAAAAATGCACCCGATTTCCGAACGTGGTTTCCTGATATTCAAGGGTCTGCTGGGGCCAGAAGCGCAACAGCAGATGTTGGCCGACATCCGTGCCGTGGTGCAGGCTGCGCCTTTGGTGGTGCCGGTCACGCCGCGGGGGCGTGAGATGTCAGTGCGGATGACCTCGGCCGGGCGCTATGGCTGGGTCACGGATCGCGCCGGGTATCGGTATGAAAGGTGCCATCCATCAGGCGTTAACTGGCCGCCGATCCCGGCCTCGGTGCTGGATCTGTGGCGGTCCCTGGCGGGCGTTGACCGGGCACCCGACAGTTGTCTGGTCAATTTCTACGGCGACGGCGCGCGGATGGGGATGCACCAGGACCGGGACGAGGCTGATTTCGCGATGCCGGTAGTGTCGGTCTCGCTTGGTGATGATGGGCTATTCCGTATGGGCAACGCGGCGCGTGGCGGCCCGACCAGCTCGCTCTGGCTGGCTTCGGGTGATGTGGTGGTGATGGGCGGTGAGGCTCGGCTGAAATATCACGGCGTCGACCGGATCAGGTTCCGCTCGTCGCCGCTGCTGCCAAAAGGCGGGCGAATCAATCTGACGCTTCGAGTAGTGGGTTAGCGCGTTTTGCGTTTTACCTGAGGCACAGCATCACCTTGACCGGCGAGGCAGCGGTTTGTGATAAAACCGCGTTCGCCGGTCACGGTGATTCAAATCAAACGCAATGCGCCCTAGCGCGACAGGGAACAGCAGCCATCCAGCAGCACGGTCTGCCCACCTGCCCGGCGAACGAACTGGGCAACCAGGCCGTAATCCCGGTCGCTCATTCCATCCGAACAGATGCCGCGGCGGATGAAGGCGGTCATGGTCGAGGTGCCGCTATCAAGTTCAATGGCAAACATGGACGGCCCGCGCCCCGCGGCCGAACCGGCCCACATTTCGGCATAGGGCTGGTTCTGAACCTGAAAATCGCTCCAGTTGCCGCCGCCGATCAGGCGTTCATAGCTCCAGAAAGGTTCGGTCCCGCTGCAATAGAGCGGGGCCGGAAGGCCCTGCTCCCAGGACGGGCCGGTACGGGTCAGAAACCGCATCGAAGACCAACCTGATGATTCGCCCATCGACACGCGCCCCCATCGGCGGGTTTCGTTGACGCCCACAACCTCAACGCCCGTCGCATCACGCGCCAGCGTGCCGATGATCGGGTTGTCTACGCCGGGGCCCGAGCGCACGTTCAGCACATCGCCATGGGGCACGCCGGTGACGTCGAAAAGGGCTGGATATTCCTGAGCTTGTGCCGAAACGACGCTGCCAAGGATCACCAGAAAAACGGTAAGAAAGAATTTTTTCATCGGTTTGCCATCCAACTCGCTGAGGCGCGTTTGCGCGTGTAAAAGTCTCCCATCAGGCCCAATAATAAGAAGGCCAGTGTAAAATAGATCGGGTATTGCCAGTTTGTAAAATGCGGGAAGTAGTTGTTAAAAGCAAATCCTCGCGACTGATCAATCAGGTGAAACAGGGGATTCCAGTCAAACCAGGGGATCATGAAGCTTGGCAGGCTGTTGGCGGTAAACATCTTGCCCGAGGCAATCATGTTGGCGCGGGTGTAAAGGGTCTGAATGATGGTAATCACATCCGGGATCCAGGGCTTCAGCGCCAATAGCACCAAACCAACGGCGCAGCCCGTAGACCAGGACAGCAGATACATCATCCCGACGCCGCCCCAGTCGTGGATATCTAGCGGGTTATAAAGCGTGTGAACGCCAAACAGGATCACAAGCAATGAAAGCGTCTGGATATACAACGCCGCCAGTGCCGAAGAGGCGATGGCCACCAATGTGTTCATCGGCGCGTGCTGCATCATGGCCGAGGCCGGGCCTTCGGCACTCAAAACCGCGGCAAGTGCCTTGATGTGAGTGAGATAAAGGAAAATCCCCGTCAGCAGATAAATCATGAAATCGCCGCGGATCGCCACTCTGCGCGCGCCCAATACGGTGAACATGAAATAAAATGCGAGCACGAAGAGGATCGCCTGCATCATGTTCATCACCAGCGCCATGAAGGCATTGCCATGCGTCTGGCGCACTTTGCGCACGGTCGAGACATAGGTAAGTTCGGCCAGATTCAGGATCATGCCAAAGGTGGTGCGATTGTAGTCTTGCCGAAACTGCATCTGAAACCTGTTTGCCTGACCGAATCGTCGCCGTCCCTGATCTTTGTCGCAGGGATTTCTTGCTCAATCCTTGGTAGCAGAGGATAAACGCAAAACCCGAATTTTTCAATCGGCGCTTTGGAAAGGCATCTGATGGATTTCGACAAGATGGAAACCGTGTTCCGCACGCTGGCTTTGCAGGCCGGAAAACGGATCATGGAAATTTACGATGCGGATGATTTCGAGGTGAAGGCCAAGTCGGATGACAGCCCGGTCACCGAGGCCGATGAAGCCGCCGATGCGCTGATTTCCGCAGGCATTCGCGCCGCATTCCCCGATGTCACGCTGGTGACCGAAGAACAGGCGGCAAGCCATGCTCAAACAGCGGATTGTTTCATCATCGTCGACCCGCTGGATGGCACCAAGGAATTTATCAAACGGCGCGGTGATTTTACGGTGAACATCGCCTATGTCGACACTGGCGTGCCGGTGCGCGGGGTGGTCTATGCACCCGCCAAGGGGCGGCTTTTCTACACCGATGCCAGCGGCCGATCGGTCGAAGAGGCCGGGCCGTTTGACGAGGCTGAAAAGGGCTCTGTAGCAGGCATTTCAGTGTCCGATCCGGATAATGCGGGGCTTCTGGTCGTGGCCTCGAAATCGCATCGCGATGCGGCGACGGATGACTACATCAACAAATACGCCGTGCAGGACATGAAAAGCGCGGGCTCATCGCTGAAATTCTGTCTGGTGGCAACCGGCGAGGCAGATATCTACCCCCGCCTTGGCCGCACCATGGAATGGGACACGGCCGCGGGCGACGCCGTGCTGCGCGGCGCGGGCGGTCATATGATCCGCTTCGATGATCATGCGCCCTTCACCTATGGCAAGCCGGGCTATGAGAACCCGTTTTTCATTGCCCACGCCCCCGGCGTCGATCTGAAGGCGGGCTGATATGCGCA
>NZ_JBTUJH010000071.1:0-28053 GCF_058343375.1 Alterinioella sp. | reverse complement strand
CGGCGCAGCGGCATCTGCTTCGGTATTGAAGCGCCAGATCGACAGGATCGGGTGGCGCGAGGCCAGCAGGATCGTGGCCGGGGCCAGACGCGGGGACAGCGCCATCAGCGCCTCGGGCTCCAGCCCCTCTATGCTCAAGGGTTTCGCATCGGCGGCATGGTAGGAGGCCCGCATCGCCAGTTCCAGGCGCGCAGTATCGGCCAGATAGGGCAGCTTTTCCAAAGGCTTGAAGGTTTCCAGAAAGGCGGGCATTTCAGCGCCATATTGTGAGATCGAACGCGATTTGGGCGGGTGCGCGCGCAGATATATCAGCGCAAGCTGTTTGAAGGTTTGCGCCCCCAGAAGCTTGACCAGCACCGGAAATCCGATCTCAAGCGCCTCGCTCAGCGATGCGGCCACGTTGTTGCGATAGACGTTGAACCGCTTGGTGACGGGGCGGCCTTCGGGATCGACCATACCGGCGGGCACTTCGGCAGTGGGATCAAGCAGGGCGGCGATAAAATCGGACTGGCGCATGGGATCAGGCCCTGACCGGCGCAAGCAGCGCCTCAGCGCGGGCGGCCTCGGCGCGCAGAATGGGAAATTCGGGCACGTTATTGTCCCATTCAATCAAGGTCGGGCGCGGCCCGGCGCGCGCGATGGTATGGGCATAAAGCGCCCAGACCGGATCCACGACTTCGCAACCATGCGCATCGATCAACAGCGGCGCGTCATGTTCATCGGCATCCTCATCATGGCCGCCGAGATGAATTTCTCCGACCGCGTCCAAGGGGAAGGCGTCGATATAGGCGATCGGGTCGGTTTGCTGATTGGTGGCGGAGACAAAGACATTATTGACATCGAGCAACAGGCCACAGCCGGTGCGGCGCGCAATCTCCGACAGGAAATCGACCTCGCTCATCGTGGTCTCGGTAAAGGCCAGATAGGAGGAGGGGTTTTCCAGCAACAGGGACCGGCCCAGGCTGGTCTGAACCTGATCGACATGGTCGCAGACCCGTGCCAGCGTGGCCTCGGTATAGGGCAGCGGCAGCAGATCGTTCAGATAGGCATCGCCATGCGTGGACCAGGCCAGATGTTCGGAAAAGCTGGCCGGTTGCAGCCAGTCGCACAGATGTTTCAGCCGCGCGATATGATCGCTGTCAAGCGCGGCGTCGCCGCCGATCGAAAGGCCCACGCCATGGACGGATATGGGAAATTGCTCAGCCAGGGCGCGCAGTTGCGCCAGCGGCCTGCCGCCATCGCCCATATAGTTTTCGGCGTGGATCTCCAGCCATTTGACCGGGCCGGGTTCGGCACGCAATTGGGTGAAATGGCTGGCCTTGTAACCGATGCCGGCAAAGGGTGGCAGGCCAGTGTCAGCGGCGCGGTCAAACATGTCGGATTCGGTCCTTGTCGTGTCCGGCCCAAGGCCGCCTCATGGATTGCGACGGCTTTGCCCGCGATGGGGCAGGGCCCTGTTTTGGCAAGAATGTCGCGCCGGGCCCCCCCGGCGCGACATCTGAAATCATGGAGCAGATCTCAGCTTTCTTCCATGGTCTCTTCCATCATGTCATCCATCATCATGAGATCACGATACTGGGCCATGACATCGTCCGAGAGCCCTTCGGGCAGATCGCGCGCCAGCCCCAGATAGCCATCGGCCTCAAGCGTCGCCAATGTTTCGCCGGTGCGGCCATCGGGAAGTTCGATCGAGGTGCAGGTGCCAACCGGGACCAGAACCCAGGCATTGCCCTGATAGTCAAGGACCGAGCTGCCGGCGCAGGTGGTGCCGGGACCGGCGGCACAGCCGTTCTGGCCGGCCAGAGAGACGCCATAGCACTTTTCCATCTCCTGTGCGGTGGCACCGGTGGCACCCAAGGCACCAATGGCGGTCGCGACGGCACCAAGCAGGGCCAGGGATTTGATTTGGATCGACATGAGGGAAACTCCCGTAAAGCTGTTTTTCAATTTAAGTGCCGAGATCCAAGGGCGGATCTGACAGCAGTAGAGGTATCCGGGCAATATGGTCTGCGGCCAATCACAGGCGCGTCAAGCACTGCTGTGTGATCAGATGTTATGACGCTGTAACAGGGGCACGTCTTCCGATTATCTGATTATATTTGATTATATCAATGCCTTAGGGTGGTTATCCGATATTTTGACTTTGGATGCCCGGGCCCTGGAATTCCTTCCTTTCGGGGGAATGTTTCAACTGATCGGGCTATTTTCGGCTTGGAATGGCCGCCCCCTGCGCCTATTCCGGGTGTCAATGGGCCAGGCAGGTTGGTCGAACCATGACAGGAGAACACACCAATGCGCAACGCAGCTCTGGTTTTGGGAATCCTTGGCGGGTTCCTCGGCATGATCGTCGGGTTCTTCGGCTACGGCTATGTCGAATTTGTAAGCTGGTTTGGCGAAGTGCCCGATCTGGCGACACAGGTGGACAATCCCGGGCTGATCAAATTCACCAGCATCATGGCCCCGCTATTGGCCCTGGCGGGCGGCGCGATGGCGCGGTCGCGGGCCTTGTGGGGGGGCATCTTGCTGCTGCTATCGGCGGGCGGCATGTATTACGCCTTTGGCTTTGGCGTGTTCACCATGTTCCCGATCGCCTTGACCGGGCTGGGCGGTGTGCTGGCGCTGGCGGCGGGACGCCCGGATGAAGAAGTGAGCCATTTCTGAACCGGGCGGCACCGGGATCCCGGCCCTTGCCCGTCAGCGCAAATCCGGCGGCACGGCCTCGGCTGCCAGTTCGGCCAGCATCGTGCCCAGATCGACCACGCGGGTCTGTTTTTCGCCCAACCGGCGGATGGTCACGCTGCGTTCTTCGACCTCACGCCGGCCGATGGCCAGGATCACCGGCACCTTGCCCACGGAATGTTCGCGCACCTTGTAGTTGATCTTTTCATTGCGGATATCGGCCTCTGCCCGCACGCCGCGCGCGCGCAGCATCTCGACCACCTCTGCCACATAAGCATCGGCCTCGGACACGATCGAGGCCACAACCACCTGACGCGGCGCAAGCCAGAATGGCAGTTTCCCGGCCCAGTTTTCGATCAGGATACCGATGAAGCGTTCAAATGATCCCAGACAGGCGCGGTGCAGCATATAGGGGCGATGCTTGGCCCCGTCTTCACCGATATAATGCGCGCCAAGCCGTTCGGGCAGGTTGGGATCGACCTGAAAGGTGCCGCATTGCCAGACCCGGCCAATCGCGTCGGTCAGCTTGAAATCCAGCTTCGGCCCGTAAAACGCGCCCTCGCCGGGGTCGAGCGTGTAGGAATGGCCGGTGGCCTTGATCGCATTTTCCAGCGCCGCCTCGACATGATCCCACGAGGCTTCGGTCCCGACACGATTTTCGGGCCGGGTGGCGAACATGATCTCGAAATCGTCAAAGCCAAGATCGCTGTAGACCGAGGACAGGAATTCGATGAACCGGGCGCATTCGGCCTCGATCTGGTCTTCGGTGCAGAAAATATGGGCGTCATCCTGGGTGAAGCCGCGCACCCGCATGATGCCATGCAGCGCGCCGGACGGCTCATAGCGGCTGCACGATCCAAACTCGGCCATGCGCAGGGGCAATTCGCGATAGGATTTCAGCCCCTGATTATAGACCTGCACATGGCAGGGGCAGTTCATCGGCTTCAGCGCATTGATGGATTTTTCGCGGGCATGTTCCTCGTCCACTTCAACGATGAACATATGTTCCTGATATTTGTCCCAATGGCCCGAGGCCTCCCACAGCTTGCGATCCACCACTTGCGGCGTGTTGACCTCGACATAGCCGCCGGCACGCTGTTTGCGGCGCATGTAGCTTTGCAGCTCGGTATAGATGGTCCAGCCATTGGGGTGCCAGAAGATCTGCCCCGGCGCTTCCTCCTGCATATGGAACAGTTCCATCTCGCGGCCCAGTTTGCGGTGGTCGCGCAGGGCCGCCTGCTCCAGCATATGCAGATGCGCCTTGAGCGCGGCCTTGGTCTTGAAGGCCACGCCATAGATGCGCTGCAACATGGCGCGGTCGCTGTCGCCGCGCCAATAGGCCCCGGCAACATTCATCAGCTTGAAGGCATCGGCGGGCACCTGTCCGGTATGGGCCAGATGCGGGCCCCGGCACAGATCCTGCCAGTGCCCATGCCAATACATCCGCAACGGCTCATCGCCGGCAATGGCCTCGATCAGCTCCACCTTGTAAGGCTCGTCATTGGCCTGATAGAATTCTATCGCCCGGTCGCGGTCCCAGATCTCGGTGGTGACGGGGTCGCGCTGGTTGATGATCTGGCGCATCCTGGCCTCGATCGCGCCAAGATCTTCGGGCGTAAACGGCTCGGCCCGGTCGAAATCGTAATAAAACCCGTTCTCGATCACCGGGCCGATGGTGACCTTGACCTCGGGCCAGATCTCCTGCACCGCGCGGGCCATGATATGGGCGCAGTCATGGCGGATCAGCTCCAGCGCGGCCGCCTCATCGTGAAACGTGTTGATGGCGATGGCGGCGTCAGATTCGATCGGCCATTGCAGATCCCAATGGGCCCCGTTCACATTTGCGGAAATCGCCTTTTTGGCCAGTGACGGCGCGATGCTTTCGGCCACTTCGGCGGGCGTCACGCCGGCCGCATAATCGCGGCAATTGCCATCGGGGAAGGTCAGGGTAATCTGGCTCATGCGGCCATGCTCCTCATCGGTCTGGCGCCTACGAAACGCCCGGTTGCGGGGTCTGCTTTTCAGGCCCGTGTGGTGCCCCCTTGCGCCGCAGCTGTCAAGACCGCGCCGCCCCTGCCGTTTCTTCTTTGCAAAAATACTCCCGCCGGAGGCATCCGCCCTTGAGAGTTCCGCCAAAGCTGGCCAGAAATGCGCCACCGCAAATGCAGGGATATCCCAAGATGACCGCCAAGTTCCTGACCACCGCCGAAAACCGCCGCCTCGCCTATCACCTGACCCCAGGGCGCGGCCCCGGCGTGGTGTTTCTGGGCGGGCTGAAATCGGACATGCAGGGCAGCAAGGCGCTCTATCTGGAGGCCTGGGCGCAAAAGACCGGGCGCGCCTTCCTGCGGTTCGACTATTCCGGCCATGGCCAGAGCAGCGGTGCCTTCACCGATGGCTGCATCGGCGATTGGGCGGCGGATGCGGGCGCAGTGCTGGCGGAGCTGACCGATGGCCCGCAAGTGCTGGTGGGCTCGTCGATGGGGGGCTGGATCGGCTGCCTTCTGGCGCGCCGCCACCCCGATCGCGTCGCCGGGTTCGTCGGCATCGCGGCGGCCCCCGATTTTACTGAGGACAGCATGTGGGCGGGGTTCAGCGAGGCCCAGAAAGCCCGGATCATGACGGAAGGGCAGATCGCGCTGCCCTCCGATTATGGCGACCCCTATATCATCACGCGGGCCATGATCGAGGATGGCCGCACCCAGCTGGTGCTGCGCAAGCCGCTTGCCATTTCTGCGCCGGTGCGCCTGTTGCAGGGCACGCATGACGCCGATGTCGACATGTCCGTCGCGCTGCGTCTGCTCGATCATCTGCAAGGCCCCGATATCCGGCTGACCCTGGTCAAAGGGGCCGATCACCGGTTTTCCGATGATCGCTGCCTGGCGCTGATCAAGGTGGCGCTGGAGGATGTGCTGGCGGGGCAGGGCTGACCAGGCCCGCCCGCCCGCCGCGCAATCAGCCCGCGATGGGCATGAATATTCGTGTGAAATGACTGGCCGTTTTCTGACCGATCCGGGCAGGCAGGCAAAAAACCCTTGCCGAAACCGGTTTCGGAACTCAATCCTTGAGTCGGGAGAGAAAATTCATGCCGGTTCCACAGCTAAAAATCAGGCCCCGCAACCGCGTCACGATCAATGATCTGGCGCAGGAATTGGGGCTGGCCAAGGGCACGATCAGCCGGGCGCTGAACGGCTATCCCGACATTGCCGAGACAACCCGGACGCGGGTGGCGCGCATGGCCGACCGGATGGGATACCGGCCGATGGCGCAGGCACAGGCGATCCGCACCGGGCTGGCGCGCGCGCTCGGTCTGGTGCTCAATGCCGGGCCGGGCAATGCGCATAAACCCTTTTTGACCGATTTTCTCGATGGCATCTCGCGGGCGGCCTCGGAAGAAAGCTGGTCGCTGAGCGTCGCCACCGCCTTTGACGAGGCCGATGAGGTCGCCACCATGGCCCGTCTGATCGAGGAACATAAGGTCGATGGCTTCATTCTGCCGCGCACCAAGATCATTGACGCCCGGATTGATCTGCTGCGCGGGCTCGGCGTGCCCTTTGTCCTTTACGGGCGCACCGGCGATGCCGAGGGCTGCGCCTGGTTCGATATTTCCGGTGAAGATGCGATGCGCGATGCGGTCTTGCGCCTGCACGGTCTGGGCCATCGGCGCATTGGTTTTATCAATGGCGAAAGCGTCTATAATTATGCGCCGCTGCGACAGGCGGGCTATGTCGCCGGTCTGGCAGCGGCGGGGCTGCCATTTGACCCCGATCTGGTGCGCGGTGAGGCCACGACAATGGCCCGCGGCGAGGTGCAGGGGGCCGATCTGCTGGATCTGGCCGCCCCGCCCACCGCGATTATCTGCGCGCTGGATATGGCGGCGCTTGGCCTCTACCGCGCCGCACAGGCGCGCGGGTTGCGCATTGGCCGGGATCTGTCCGTCGTCGCCTATGACGGCATCCCCGAGGCCGCGACCGCGTCACCGCCCTTGACAACCTATGCGGTCGATACGCGGGCCGCGGGGGCGCGCCTGGCACGGCTGTTGTTCAACCGCATTCGCGGCACCGATCCGATTCATCTGCGCGAAACCGCACCGGCCCATCTTGTGGCGCGCGGCTCGCACGGGCCTGCGCCCAATTTGCCTTGACCCTGCCGGTCCACGCCCGGGCTGCACGGAAATATCAGAAATATCAAAAATATCAAAAAGGGAGAACGATATGACACTGAGGAAAACAACAGCCCGCGCGCTTTTGTTGGCGGCGGCATCGTCGCTGGCGCTGAGCGCTGCCGCGGGGGCCCAGACGGTCCGCTTCTGGACCACCGAGGAACAGCCTGACCGGCTGGCCCGGCAAGAGGCGATGGCCGCCGAGTTCACTGCCCAATCGGGTATCGAGGTCGAGGTGATTCCGGTCACCGAAAGCGACCTTGGCACCCGGGCCACCGCGGCCTTTGCCGCCGGCGATCTGCCCGATGTCATCTATCACCCGCTGCAATATGCGCTGCCCTGGGCCGAGGCCGGCATTCTGGATATCGATGCCGCCACCGATGTGATTGAAAACCTGGGCAGCGATACCTTTGCCGCAGGGCCCCTGAACATGGCCACATTTGCCGATGGCTATGCCTCGGTTCCGGTTGATGGCTGGACCCAGATGCTGATCTATCGCGCCGATCTGTTTGCCGAGGCCGGGCTTGAGCCGCCGACAACCTATGCCAATGTGCTGGCCGCGGCCGAGGCGCTGCATAACCCGCCCGAGATGTATGGTTTCGTGTCCGCCACCAAGGTCGATGAAAACTTCATGTCGCAAGTGCTGGAACATGTGTTTCTGGCCAATGGCGTCAGCCCGGTCGGCCCCGACGGGTTGCAAGAGCTGGATGTTGCGGCCACCACCGAAGTGCTGGAATTCTATGCCGCGATCACCGAGGTCAGCCCCGATGGTGAGCTTTACTGGCAGCAAAGCCGCGAGCTCTATTTTGCCGGTCGCGCGGCGATGATCATCTGGTCGCCATTCATTCTGGACGAACTGGCCGGTCTGCGTGACAGCGCCCCGCCGACCATCAATGATGATCCCACTTCGCGAGACCTGGCCGCAGCCACCGGCATCGTGACCAATTTCGCGGGCCCCTCGAACCCCGATGGCGCTGCCTGGGGCGATGTGCGTTACTTCGGGATCACGGTTGATGCCGATACCGATGCGGCCATGCAATTTGTCGAATATTCGATGAATGAAGGCTATACTGCCACATTGGCGATCGCGCCCGAAGGCAAGTTTCCGGTGCGTCGCGGCACCGCCGAGGATCCCGATATGTTCACCGAAGCCTGGGCGGGCCTGGATGTCGGCGTCGACCGCCGTGCGCCTTTGGCCGATCTGTATTCCCAGGAGATGATCGACGAGATCGTCGGCGGTCTGGATGTGGCGCAGCGCTGGGGCGTGGCCGATGGCCAATTGGCACTGGCCAGCCGCATCATCAACAGCCAGATCATCAACCGGCTGGTGCGCGAATACATGGATGGTGTGCGCGACGCGGGCGCGACCGTGGCGCTGATGAATGAGGAACTGGCCAGCATCGAATGATGTAGGGTCCGTTCTGCTCTGGCCCCGGTCAATCCTTTTTGAACCGGGGCCAGCCCAATCCGTTTTGATCATCCGGAGTAGATGCCATGCGCTCTGCCGTCCCACCCAAGGGGGCAGGTCCCCTTGCGCGCCGCGAAGCGCGCCTGGCCTGGGGCCTGTTGCTGCCGACATTGACGGCCGTGTTTCTGGTCGTGCTGCTGCCATTGCTGGCGATCTTCTGGATCAGCGTCAAACCGGTGGCGCTGTCGGATCTGCGCGCGCCGGTGCCGGTGGTCAATGAACAGATCCGTGGCCGCCCCGAAGCGGCCGGCGATGCGGCGACCTGGCGGCTCAGGATCCGCAATTCGGCCCCCGATTCTGTGATCACGGGCGTGACCCTGCGCGATCTGGTCCCCGAAGGTTTCGAGATCGCCCGAACCGACCCGCGCTGCGACATCACGGAGGGCGTTTTGTTCTGCGATCTGGGCGATTTCGAAGGCGGCGCGCGTGAAAGCATCGAGATTGTCGGCAACGTCACGCAGGCCTATTTCGATCTGGGTGTCGATGTCAGGTCAACCGAGCCGGCCCTGACCGGTGATGGCGATTTCGTCCTGACCAATAGCGAATTCACCCTTGAAAACTTCACCCGCCTGTTTGACAGCCGCGATTTCTGGAGCGTCATCGGCGCGACCCTGTTCTACACGGTCTTTGGCACTATCGGGGCGCTGCTGGTGGGGCTTTTCGCGGCATTGTTGCTGAACCGGGAGTTTCGCGGCCAGGGGCTGCTGCGCGGCTTTTACCTGTTTCCCTATGTCGCCCCGGTGATCGCGGTGGCGTTTTCCTGGGTGATCTTGTTCGATCCGTTTTCGGGCTCGGTGAATGCGCTGCTGATTCAAATGGGTGTCAGCGAGAGCGCCATCAATTTCTTCGGTGCGCGGCCTCTGGCGCTGATCATGGTGACGGTGTTCGAGATCTGGCGCTATTTCCCGCTGAGCTTTTTGTTCATTCTGGCGCGGATGCAGTCGATCGACACCGATATGTATGAGGCGGCAGATATGGATGGGGCGTCGCCGTTCCAGAAGTTCCGCTATCTGAGCCTGCCGCAGCTGATGGGGATCCTGAGCGTGCTGTTTCTGCTGCGCTTTATCTGGACCTTCAACAAATTCGACGACATTTTCCTGCTGACCGGCGGCAATGCCGGCACCAGGACGCTGACCGTCAATGTCTATGAGCAGGCATTTGCGCTGTCCAATATCGGGGCGGGCGCGGCTGTGGCGGTGGTTATCATGCTGGCTCTGCTGTTTTTTTCCTGGGTGTTTTTCCGCTTCATGAGCCAGGAGGAGGGGTTATGAATGTGGTTGGGTTCGCGGCCTTCGGCCGCGACCGGAGCGAGGGGCCAGCCCCTCGCGCTCCCCGAGGTATTTTGACCAAGATGAAGGGGCGCGCGTGATGGGTGGCTGGAAGCAAGGGCGCATTGTTGGGCCGCAGATCGCGGTGCTTTGGGCCTATGTCATTGCGGTGACGGTATCTGTCTTGCTGTCTTTCACCACCGGCGGCGCGTTTCGCCCGGGGGTGATCGGTGCCATTCTGATCGGGGCTGCGGTCGGGTTTGGCGGCGTCAGCGGGCTGCGCGGATGGGCCTTGACCGGGCTGGCCGTGGCGCTGGCCGTCGGGCTTGGCTTCACGCCTGCCGGCGTGATCCGATTTGGTGCGGAGACTGCGACCGGATTGAAACTGCTGGCGGGAGTGAGTTTCGGGCTGGGGACCGGGCTGCCGGTTGCGCGGATGCTGGCCGGCTGCCCGGCGGGCCGGTTGAACCGGCATGAGTTCGAGGCGGCCTGGATCCGGTTTCTGACCGGTTTCGGCTATGTCTTCTTTACCGCCATCGTTGCCATTCCTTTCTATGTCATGGTGATGACCAGTCTGAAAAGCCAGGGCGAGTTGATCGCCAACCCGCTCGATTTCACCATTGATCTTGGCCAGGGTTGGGGGCTGTTCCGGTCCTATGTGGAGCTGTTTCGCGATTTCAATTTCGGCCGCTATCTGTGGACCAGCCTTTATGTCTCGATCCTGACGGTGCTGATCACCCTGGCCTTTTCGATCCCCGGTGCCTACGCGGTGGCGCGGTTGCGGTTTCGCGGCCAGAAAGCGCTGAGCCGGTCGGTTTTGCTGATCTACATGGTGCCGATGATCGTGCTGGCGCTGCCGATTTATATCGCGTTTTCGATGTTGGGGCTGCGAAATACCATCCTTGGCATCGTGTTGATCTACCCGGTCACCACCATTCCGGTCTCGCTTTACATGTTGCAGGGCTATTTCCGTGGCCTGCCCGCCGAGATCGAGGAGGCCGGGCTGATGGATGGGTTGAGCCGGTTGCAGGTGATCTGGAAAATCACCCTGCCGCTGAGCCTGCCGGCGCTGGCCTCGGTCAGTCTTTATGTTTTCATGATCGCCTGGAACGAGTTTCTGCTGGCCTTCATGCTGCTGGATGATCCGTCGCGCTTCACGCTGACGCGCGGGGTGGCGATGCTGAATTCGTCGGAAGTGCCGCGCCAGCATCTGATGGCGGGGGCGGTGATTGCAACGGTGCCGGTGATGGCGCTGTTTCTTGGACTTGAAAGATTCATGACCCGCGGCCTGACCGCCGGGTCGGTCAAGGGATGAGAATGATGTTTGACATGACGCCCGGCCGGGCAGAGGCGCTGGACGCCGAGGCGCGGCGGATTTTGCGGCTGAATGATCGCGGCGGCTATACCGTGCCGACCGATGGTTTGTATCCCTATCAATGGAACTGGGACAGCGCATTTGCTGCGCTGGGCTTTGCCGGGTTCGACGTCGATCGGGCCTGGACAGAGCTGGAGACGCTGATGGCGGGCCAGTGGGAAAACGGCATGTTGCCGCATATCCAGTTCCACAAGGAAGATACCGGCTATTTCCCCGGTGCAGATGTCTGGGGCACCGAAAACGCCGTCGGCAAGGGGCCGGGGCGGGTGGCGTCCTCGGGGATCAGCCAGCCGCCGGTGGTGGCCAGTTTTGCGCTGCGGACCTATCGCAGGGACAAGGCGGCGGGGCTGGCGCGACTGGGCGCGCTTTTCCCCCGGTTCATGGCGCTGCATCGCTGGTTCATGACCCATCGGGCCGAAACCGGCGCGGTGGCGATCACCCACCCCTGGGAGGCGGGCCGCGACAATGCGCCGGACTGGGATGATGCCATGGCCGGGTTCGAGCCCGAGGGCGTCGCGCCCTATGCCCGTCGCGATACCGGCCATGTCGACCCGCGCATGCGCCCGACCAAATCCGATTACGACCGCTATATCTGGCTGGTGCAGTTCGCCCGCGACCGCAACTGGGATGACGCCGCGATTGCCGCCGAAAGCCCGTTTCGGGTGGCCGATCCGACGATGACCTTCACCTTGATGCGGGCCTGCCGCGACCTGGTTGAAATCGCCCGCGACCTGGGCCAACCCACGGCCGAGATCGAGGCCTGGATTGCCCGGCTGGAAACCGGTGCCGAGACGCTGTGGAACGCGCAAACTGCCTGTTATGACAGCCGCAACCTGCGCACCGGGTGCCTGAACGCTTGTGTGACCAACGCGTCTTTTCTGAGCTGGTGGGGCGGCTTGCGCGAGGGCCAGCCGATTGACACGCTGCGCCGGGTTCTGGCCGCCGCCACCTATGCCGTGCCCAGTTTCGACCCGGCCCATGCCAAATTTGACAGCCTGCGCTATTGGCGCGGGCCGGTCTGGGGGATCATGAACATGATGATTGCCACCGGATTGCGCGAAGCCGGCCTGACGGATGAGGCCGACCGCATCCGCCGCGACACGGCCGGGTTGATCTCGGACCGGGGTTTTGCCGAATATTTCGATCCCCATGACGGCACCCCCGCCGGTGGCGAAACCTTCACCTGGACCGCCGCCATCTGGCTTGGCTGGGCCTCTCCCAACGCAAAGGAGGCGTAGATCATGGGCGCAATCACCCTAATTGCAGCCGAGAAATGGTTCGGCGATGTTCAGGTCATCAAGGGCGTCGATCTTGAGATCAACAATGGCGAATTTGTCATCTTTGTCGGGCCGTCGGGCTGCGGAAAATCCACCCTGCTGCGGATGATCGCGGGGCTGGAGGAAACCAGCCGCGGCCAGATCAAGATCGACGGGCGCGATGCCACGGCGGAGCCGCCGTCCAAACGCGGGCTGGCGATGGTGTTCCAATCCTATGCGCTGTATCCGCATATGACGGTGCGCGACAATATGGGGTTCTCGCTGCTGACGGCGGGGGCCCCGAAATCCGAGATCATCGCCAAGGTCGATGAGGCCGCCCGCGCGCTGCGGCTCGAGGATTACCTGGACCGCCGCCCCAAGGATCTGTCTGGCGGCCAGCGCCAGCGCGTCGCCATTGGCCGCTCCATCGTGCGCGATCCGACAGCGTTCCTGTTCGATGAACCGCTGTCGAACCTGGATGCATCGCTGCGCGTTGAAATGCGCTATGAGATTGCCAAGCTGCACCAGCAACTGGCAGCGACCATGATCTACGTGACCCATGACCAGGTCGAGGCGATGACGCTGGCTGACCGGATTGTGGTGCTGAATGCGGGACAGATCGAACAGGTCGGCACCCCGCGTGATCTGTATGAAAAACCCGGCAATCTCTTTGTGGCGCAATTCATCGGCAGCCCGAAAATGAATATTTTTCCCTGTCAGGTCAGCGATGGTGTGTTCCATATCGAAGGCGGGCGCGGCGGCGAGGCCAGCGGTTGCGACGGGGCCATCCATCTGGGCATCCGGCCAGAGGCCATCGCCCTGGGCACGCCCGGCCAGGGCCATGTCGACGGCATTGTCGATCTGGTCGAATATCTGGGGGCCGATAATTTCCTGATTGTCGATTGCGGGCCTTTGGGCAAGCTGACGGTGCGCGCCGATGGTGAAACCGTCATCAAGGTGGGCGACAGGGTGGGGTTGGAATTTGCCCGGCCCAAACTGCATTTCTTTGATGCAGACGGGATCGCGCTGGCCTGATTTGGCGGAAAACGGGGCATTGGGGCAATTGAACTTGCCTGAACGCCTCTGTCGCTGCACCTTTGGCGACAGGTGATTTTCAACCAGGGATTGATCATGCGATATTTGAAAACCGGCATTCTGGCGCTTGGCGCATTTCTTCTGACAACGCCCGTGCTGGCGCAGGGCTGGAGCGCGCGCACCAGCGTCATGGATGGCTGGTTCTTCGGCGATGCAGTTCCCGCGGGCGGATCAATCACCTTTGGCTGCGCCGGATCCTATCCCGGTGCCGATCCGATGCTTGGCGAGGGCATCGGGCCGCTGGACCCTTATGTCATTCTCATTTCCATGACTCAGACCCTCGGCGTGGCGGGTGTCGGCCCTGGCCCGCGCAGTGACGTGGTCTTTGTCATCGGCGATACCGGCTATCAGTTGCCGGGCGTCAGGTGGAATGAAATGCAGGTCGCATGGCAAAGCCGGATCTCGGTCGGGGATCAACTGATCACGGCGCTTTTGGCCGGTGGCGATGCGCAGCTTTGGTCTGGCTCGGTGCTGGTCGGCGATCTGCCGGGCGCGGGTCTGGCGACCAGCATGGCCGAGGTGATCAATTTCTGCGACAGAAATTGGAGTGCCTCGGGCGCGCCTTTGCCCAGCCATGCCGCTGAAACCATTCAGATACTGCGCATGCTGCCCGCAGCTGCGGCCGCGATGGAACAGGCGATGCTGGATGAAATAACCCAACATTGCAGCGGCCCCGGTCAGGTGCGCGCCGACGCTATCGGGCGCAGCGATTTTGACGGTGACGGGGTCGAGGATATTCTGCTGCACTGGTCGGGTGTGACCTGCCAGAGTGACAACCCGCTGCTGTCCGTGCGCGGGGCTGGTGAATGCAGCGGAGATACGTGCCTGACCACGGCCTATGTGTCGTCATCGATCCGGGCCGGCAACGCGCCCTACGAGGTTCTGGCCGCAAGCGCGCGGGTCGATCCCGCCATTGCGACCGATATCCTGCTTGGGGTCGGGATCAGCGATTGCGCCCGGCAAAATCTGCAACCGGCCTGCCAGACGCGATTTCGCTGGAGCGGTGCGCAATTCATACGGATCGAATGATAAATCCGGCACCGGTGGCATCGGTGATTGACCGGGGCAGGGGGCTGGGGCAGGTAGCACGCAACAAGGTTGATCCGCAGCGCAAGGGTGCAAGAATTTGGAACCACTGGTTTTCCTGCCGGGCATGATGTGCGACGCACGGCTGTTTGCGCCCCAGATCGAGGCGCTTTCGCGGGCCCGCGCGGTGCAGATCGGCTGTCTGGCCGGGCATGACACTATCCGCGATATGGCCACTGCCGTGCTGGCGGCCGCGCCGCAACGTTTTGCGCTGGCCGGGCTGTCGCTTGGGGCCATTGTGGCGATGGAGGTCATTCGCAAGGCCCCCGACCGGGTCACAAGGCTGGCATTGATGGCAAGTGATCCGCTGTCGGACACGCCCGATATGGCGGCCATGCGCGAACCCATGATGGCGCGCGCCAGGGCCGGGCGGCTGGAGGATGTGCTGCGCGAATTCCTGCCCGCCGCCTGTCTGGCCCCGGGGCAGGACCGCGCCACCGTGCAGGATCTGTTCGTTCAGATGGGGGTTGATGCCGGGGCCGATCAGTTCGTGGCCCAATCGCGGGCCTTGCAACGCCGCCCCGATCAGCAGGGCACCCTGCGCCGGGTGCGGGTGCCCGCGCTGGTGATGGGCGGGGCGCATGATCGCATCTGCCCGCCGCGTCGCCACGAATTCATGGCCGAACTGATCCCCAACGCCCGCCTGGTCATTCTACCCGAGGCCGGGCATCTGCTGACGCGCGAAACCCCGGATGCGGCGCTGGCGGCGCTCGAGGCCTGGTTGCAGGCCGCGGGTCAGGCGGGCCCGTAAGGGCCTGAGGGGCAGTAAGGGCCTGAGGGGATGCTGAGGGTCAGGGTCCATTGATCCCCCCGGGGGGTGGGCAGCCCGGCCTGCGCCGCCCGCCATTCGCGCCTATTCGGCGGCAGCGTTCTGACGCACCGGCGTTTTCGGCACATCGCAATTGGCGTCGATGAAATTCAACACCAGCGGCCGGATCTTGTTGCGCCAGCTTTTGCCCGCGAAGATGCCGTAATGGCCGGCTTCGGGTTCCAGGTAATTGGCCTTCTTGTCCTCCGGCAGCCCGGTGCAAAGCCGCAGTGCAGCAACGCATTGCCCGGGGGCCGAAATATCATCCCTGCCGCCTTCGACCGTTTTCACGGCCACGGTGGTGATCTTTCCGATATCGACCCGCTTGCCGGCCACGGTGAACCGATTCTGTGCAATCTCCAGCCCTTTGAAGATGCGTTCGACGGTCGAAAGATAAAATTCCGCCGTCATATCCATCACCGCCAGATATTCGTCATAGAACCGGTTGTGCTTGTCATGATCAGAGGCTTCGCCCTTGGCCACGCGCATGATCTGATCGGCAAATGCCTTGGTATGTTTTTCGGCATTCATCGCGATGAAACTGGAAAGCTGTTGCAGGCCCGGGTAAACCATGCGCCCGGCACCGGCATGGTTGAACCCGACCCGTTGCAGCATGTGGCGCTCCAGCTGGCCCATGGTCACCCGATTGCCGAAATCGGTCACATCGGTGGCGGCGGCATCGGGATCGACCGGGCCGCCGATCAGGGTCAGGGTGCGCGGCTGTGCGTCGGGGTCTTCCTCGGCCAGATAGGCGGTCGCCGCCAGCGCCAGCGGGGCCGGCTGACAGACCGCGATCACATGCGTGTCAGGCCCCATTTCCTTCAGGAAATCAACAAGATAGAGCGTATAATCTTCGATATCGAACTTGCCCGCGGAAACCGGAATGTCGCGCGCATTGTGCCAATCGGTGATATAGACATCACAATCGGGCAGCAGGCTGACAACGGTCGAGCGCAAAAGCGTGGCGTAATGGCCCGACATCGGGGCGATCAGCAGCACCTTGCGCCCGGTCGGCTGACGCCCCTGCACATTGAACCGGATAAGATCGCCAAAGGGCCGGGGCTTGACCAGCTCCACCTCGATCTGGTGGTCGCGCCCGTCGGCACCTGACAGGCTCTGGATGTTCCAATCGGGTTTCACCGCCATGCGTTCAAAGCTGCGTTCCATCACCTCACCCCAGGCCGCGGTCAACTTGATTGCGGGGTTGGCGATCAGGCCCAGTTGCGGATAAGAACACATCGCACGGGCGGTAGAGCCGAGCCATTGGTTTGACACCCGGATCGATTCCATCATGTCATATGTGAGAAGGTATTTCATCGCGCCGCGTCTCCTGCAAAACTGGGACAAATCACCGAGGTTGGCACCCGGTTCATTTCGTCGCTTTGCCCCCTCACCCTGGCAAGGCTTATATGCACATGCAGCATTGAGAGGGTAAAGGCAAGCTATGGGATCAGATGATGACAGCGGAGCGGAGCCGATGGGAGAGAATTTTGACCGCCTGAATGCCAATCTTGCGAAGATGGAGGAGCTGTCCAAACGCATGGTTGCCGCGCTCGGCCAGAAAGACCTGACCACCGATGCCGGCCTATCGGGACCGGGGCAGGATCTCTATCTGAAGGCGGGCACGGCTTACCTCAATGAAGTGATGGCCAACCCCGGCAAACTGATCGCCGATCAGGTGGCCTATTGGGGCAAGGCGATGGAAAATTTCACCCAGGTGCAGCAGGCCGTGGCGCGCGGCGATTTCGAGATGCCCCAGGCCGATGACGCACCGCTCGATCGCCGGTTTTCCAATCCGATGTGGCGCACGCATCCCTATTTCCGCTTCGTGCGCCAGCAATATGAGCTGAACGCCGAAGCCATCCAGGGCGCGGTGAGCGAGCTCGAGGGGCTGGACGCCAGCGAAAAGCAGCGGGTAGAGTTCTTTTCGCGTCAGATCATCGAGCTGTTTTCGCCAACCAATTACCTGGCCACCAACCCCGACGCGCTGCAAAAGGCGATCGATACCGAAGGCCAGAGCCTGGTTGACGGGTTGGAAAACCTGGTCCGCGATATCGAGGCCAACAAGGGCGAGCTGTTGCCCACCCTGTCCGATCCCGATGCCTTTACCGTCGGCCAGAATATCGGCGCGACCCAAGGCAAGGTGGTGTTTCGCAACAAGATGATGGAGTTGATCCAGTTCACGCCGCTGACCGAAAAGGTCCACAAGGTGCCGCTGGTCATCTTTCCGCCCTGGATCAACAAATTCTATATCCTCGACCTGAAACCGAAAAACAGCCTGATCCGCTGGGTTCTGGAGCAGGGCTATACCCTGTTTGTGGTCAGCTGGAAAAACCCCGATGCCAGCTATGCCGATGTCGGCCTGGAGGAGTATATCGAGGACGGTTTTCTGCGGGCGGTTGATATCGTCAAGGAGATTACCGGCGAAAAACAGGTCAACGCGGTGGGCTATTGCATTGCCGGCACCACGCTGGCGGCAACCCTGGCGCTGCTGCAAAAACGCGGCGACGACTCGATCCGATCGGCCACCTTCTTCACCACGCTCACCGATTTTTCGGATCAGGGCGAATTTACCGTCTTTCTGCAAGATGATTTTGTCGATGCGATTGAACGTCAGGTCACCGAGAAGGGCATTCTGAGCAGCTATTTCATGTCCAAGACCATGAGCTTTCTGCGGGCGCGTGATCTGGTCTATGGCCCCGCCGTGCGCAGCTACATGATGGGCGAGGCCCCGCCGGCCTTCGATCTGCTGTATTGGAACGGTGACAACACCAATCTGCCGGGGCGGATGGTCAAGCAATATCTGCGCGACCTGTGTCAGGCCAATGCGCTGGCCGAGGGCGGCTTCAAGATCCTGGGCGAAACCGTGCATCTGAGCGATATCAAGCTGCCGGTGGCCTCGATCGGCTGCAAGACCGACCATATCGCGCCCTGGCGGCAATGCTATGTCGGATTCGAGAAATTCGCCAGCAAGGACAAGACCTTCATCATGTCGGAATCGGGCCATATCGCGGGCATCGTCAATCCGCCGTCAAAAAGGAAATACGGCCATTTCACCAATTCCGACATGAGCGGCGGGCCGGATGCCTGGGAAGCGGGGGCCAGGTTTCATGAAGGCTCGTGGTGGCCGCGTTGGGAAACCTGGCTGAAAAAACGCTCGGGCGCGCAGGTTGCGGCCCGCATTCCCGGTGAGTCGGAGCATGAATGCCTGTGCGATGCGCCGGGCACCTATGTGCTGGAGAAGTCAAACGCCTGATTTTGAACGGTTTCGCAAATAAATTGCTGCAGCGCAGAATAATGCTTGAAATACTGCACTGCAGCATGCATATTCTGTGCAGACGCAGCAATGCGGACCGGATCAAACAACGCCCGATATCGGGCAATCAGGAGCTAGACCCATGGCCAAAACCAATGATTTCACCAAATATATCAACGAAGCAATGGCTTCTTTCCCCGTCGACATGACCGCCTTCAACGACGCCTTCAAAACCTCTGCCGCAATGGGCGAGAAGTTTTCGAAAGTCGCACTGGAAGCTGCCGAAAAATCCACCGAGATCTCCTCGAAATGGACCAAGGACACGCTGGCCAAACTGAACAATGTCGCCGCCGTCAAGGATGAGCCCACCGATTACACCAAAGCCGTCACCGATTTCGCATCGGCACAGGCCGAAATGGTAACCGAATCGCTGGCCTCCTTTGCCGAGATTGCAAAACAAGTGCAGGTCGAAACCGTTGAGCTGATGATGGCAGCCGGCAAAGAAGCTTCCGAGGAAGCAACCGCCGTCGTCAAGAAAGCGACCGCCGAAGTGACCACCGCTGCGAAAAAGGCAACCGCCGCCTGAGCCAGCGATTGGATGCGGCGCGCAGGGTTTCCTCCCATCCCCGCGCGACGCCCAGAGGACGGACCCCCTGTCACGGGGGTCCGTCCTTTTTTCTTTTAAGGCACTTCTCGGAATACCAGAGGCATGTCGTGTCCCCTGATGCGTTGAAATCTCTGATTTCAGGCAGCGTCAGGGGACGCGGATTTTTCCGAAAGTGCTTAAGGCACGTCGCGCAATAGCCGAAGCATGATGCATCACCTGACGCGGGTTTTCCGAGACATGCGATATGCCCGACAGGCGATTGCAATTTGGCACCAGTGCACTAGGCTGCGAATGCTGCATTGCAGTGCAGGGCATAAGGGAGGGGTCCATGGGCGACGCCGCAACACCGCTACTGATCAAGCGCTACGCCAGCCGCAGGCTGTATAATACCGAAACCTCGGATTATGTGACGCTGGAGGATATCGCGGGCTTCATCCGCGCCGGGCGCGAGGTCAAGATCGTCGATCTGAAATCGGGCGATGATCTGACCCGGCAATATCTGTTGCAAATCATCGCCGAACACGAAAGCCGTGGCGAAAGCGTGCTGCCGATAGATGTGCTGACCGATCTGGTGCGCAGCTATTCGACCCAGGCCAATAGCGTGGTGCCGGAATTTCTGGCGATGTCATTTGATATGTTGCGCAGCGGACCAACCAAGATGGTCGAGAATATTTCCGCCCTGAACCCGCTGGCCAAGATGCCCGGGTTCGAGGCGATGCAGGCGCAGCAGGAAAGTTTTCTCAAGGCGATGACCGGTGGCATCGGTGCGCAATGGCCCGGCCCGACGGCTGAGGACGCGCCCGAGAATGACAGCGGCGATGAACTGGCCGATATCAAGAGACAGCTGGCCGAGCTGCAATCGAAGCTGAGCAAGCTTTAGCCGGCGGAAGAATTTTTAGAAAAATTCTTTTGGTGGAAAACTTTTGCAGAAAAAGTTTTCACGTGCCGTAAGCGCGCGCCTCGCCTTTGATGTCCTCGACCGCCGCCAACAGCGCCCCGGCGATAAAATCAAGATCGGCTTTTTGCAGACGGGCCGGCAGGCGCACATCGCAGGCCCGCATCAACATGGCGCGGGTTTGCGGCAGATCGGGCAGGTCGGCGATGAATTTCCAGTTCCAGAAGGCGCGCGCATTATCGGTGCTGAGGCCGAATATCTGCACTTTCACGCCCCGCGCCGCGGCGGCATCGGCATAGGCGCGGGCCTCTGCGTCGGTCGCAAACCCATTCAGATTGAACTGGATCGAATCGGGGGCGCGGGTTTCGGGCTTCAGGGGCGCGGGCACCGTCAGCCAGGGCGAGCTGTTCAGCAGCCCGGCCACATAATCATGATTGGCGCGGCCATCGCGCACCCGGCGGGCCAGTTCCGGCAATTGCGACCGAACGATTGCCGCCGACAGGTTCGACAGGCGCAGATTGTAAAGCGGCAGCAGGTTCTGCCAGCGCCCAAAGGCATCGTTCAGGGCCGCATCAGGGCTGGCGACATGTTTGGCCCAGTTATGTTCATAGGCCCCCGACATGATCACCGCACGGGCCACCAGATCGGCGTCATCCGTCACCAGAATACCGCCTTCGCCCGCGTTGATCAGCTTGTAGGACTGGAATGAAAAACAGCCGACCCGGCCGAGAGTGCCAATATTCCGCCCGCCCCAAAGAGTGCCGAGCGAATGGGCGGCATCCTCGATCACCGGCACGCCGGCACCATCGCACAGCGCCATGATGGCATCCATGTCGGATGTGTGGCCGCGCATATGGCTGATGATCACGGCCCCGATATCACCGGTCAGCTTGGCGGCAAAATCAGCCATGTCGATGCGGTAGTTTTCGCCCACTTCCACCAGCACCGGCTGGCAATTCGCATGCAGCACGGCAGAGGGCACGGCGGCAAAGGTAAAGCCGGGGATCAGCACCTTTGTGCCCGGTTTCAGGCCAAGCCCGAGCAGCGACAGAAACAGCGCCGCTGAACAGGATGACACGGCGAGCGCGTATTTGGTGCCCAGAAGCGCGGCAAATTCACCCTCCAGCACGCTCACCGGTGCGTTTTCGGGCGCGGTGTAGCGAAACAGGTCTCCGGTCGCCAAAAGCCGCTCGATCTCTGCGCGGGCGGCCTCGGGGATGGGCTCGGCATCATAGACATTGGGTGCATGCGCCATGTTTTTACCTTTTTGAAAACCTGTATTTTGTTTTCCTTACATTCGGAACAAGGCGATTTCCAGACCGAACGCCGCGTCAGGGTGTTTCAGGCCAGCTTGCGTGGCGCGAATGCCGCAGTGAAATGGTGCCCGATGCGGCTGGCGGTCGCGGCCTCGCCTGTCGGGTGCGCCCCCACAGCGTCCCGCACCGCGCCTTGGCGCCGTTCCAGCAGAAGCACGCCGATCCGCATTACCGGATCACTTGCGGCCGGTATTTTATCCGCGAGCGCCGATCCCTGGGCAGATGTCGGTTGAGGCGGCGGTTGATCAGGCCAAAAACCATGATCACCAGCAATGTCACGATGACGAAATAGAGTGCCACAATAGGGTAGGGCACAAAGGGGTTGAAGGTCCGGTCCGCGAAATACTGTGCGTAATACAGCGCGTCACCCTGTTGGCGAAAGGCCGGAAAGCCCGAGAAAAACACCAGCGTGGTGGCATGAAAGAGAAAGATGGCCTCATTGGTATAGGCCGGCCAGGCCAGCCGCATCGTGGTCGGAAACACCACCCGGCGGAACCGATTCCAGCCCGACATGCCATAGGCATCGGCGGCCTCCAGATCGCCCTTGGGGATCGCGCGCAGCGCGCCGTAAAAGATCTCTCCGGCATAGGCGGAGGTGTTGAGAAACAGCACGATCACCGCCCCCAGCCAGGCCCGCGCGAACCAGCGCGACTCAGCCGTGATCTCGATAAAGCCGAGATTGATCTCGACGCCGACACGCGGCAGCATCACAAAAAGCTCATAGGCCAGAAAGAACTGGATAAACAGCGGCGAGCCGCGCAGCACAAAGATGAACCAACTGGCCGGTTTGCGGATCCACCGCCGGTGTGATGCTTTGCCAACCGCCAATGCCACGGCAAAGAAGAACCCGAACAGCAGCGCCAATACGCCGAAATAGACATTCCAGATCAGCCCCGAGCCGATCAGCGTAAACTGTTCGCACAGCGTGATGTCGCCGCGCGGCAGCAGCCGTTCGCCGTAACCCAGAGATCGCAGCGCATAGGCCTGGATGGTCTCCCAACAGCTCATGTCAGGGGCCTCCTGGTGCGCCACTTTGCGCACCATGCGCCTGGCACCGCATCAGGTGTTGCGTGGCCGCGTCGCAAAATCATGGCCCATCTCATGTCGCGGCCTTTCGCAGTGTTTCACCCGCCAAAGTGGCCTGACCATGGCTGAGCCGGATCGTCAGCCGGTTCAAGACCAGCTCGGAGATCCGCGTAAAGCCAAGGTAGAACACCAGCAGCCCCAGAAAATACCACAGCCGCCAATCGGGATGCGGATAGGCATATTGCGTGGTCCGCGAGCCGCCCAGTTCACGGGCCCAATAGACGATATCCTCGACCCCCAGAAGAAACAGCAACGGCGTCGCCTTGATCAGGATCATCCAAAGATTGCTGAGACCGGGCAGGGCAAAGATCCACATCTGCGGCACCAGGACGCGCCAGAAGCTTTGCCGCCGGTTCATGCCATAGGCCTCGGCGGTTTCGATCTGTTCATGCGGCACGGCGCGCATGGCCCCAAACAGGACATTCGACGCGAAGGCCCCGAATACGATGGCAAAGGTAAAGACGGCGATGCCGAAATTATAGGCCTCATGAACCCATTGCGGCGATGAGCTGAGCGGGATCTTGGCCTGTTGGCAGACGATGAAATTGGCCCCCTGACGTATGTCCTCGGTCCAGTCGGGGCATCGGATCTGGTGATTGATCCATTCCATCGCCTGATCCAGCGCGATGACAAAGAACAGGAAAAACGCGATATCGGGCACGCCGCGCACCATCGAGGTGTAAATCTTGCCGAACCAGCGGATCGGCAGGATATGGCTGCGCGAGGCGGCGGCCCCGGCAAAGCCGAAGGCCAGGGCCAGCGGGGCGGTGATGGCCAGCAGCAGCAGCACGGTCAGAAAACTCTGATAAAACAGCATATGCACGCCGTTTGTCAGGTAGCAGGCAAACCAGCGCCCGGTCTCCAGCGTCGAAGGCTCGGCGCAAAATTCAAACATCACGTGCCCTCACGGCAAGGCGGCCATGCCGCCCGACAAGGCCCCGATCAACGCCATCGCGATGGCCGACACCGCCTTCGGCATCAGCCCTATCCCGAACTGTCCTGCTGGTGAAACAGCCGCGTCGCATCGGCCCCCCCAATGTGAAGGAAGAAGGCCCCGCCGGTGATCGGCAGGGCCCGCTAAAGTTTTATTCGTAAAGCAGGATGTCTTCGCCGAACCATTCGGTCAGAAGTGCATTCAGGCTGCCATCTTCCTTCATCGAGGTGATCGCCGCATCGAACATGTCACGCAGTTCGGTATCGGTTTCGCGCAGGCCCATGCCAACGCCACCGCCCAATGGCACCCGGTCGCCGACCCAGATCAGATCGGGGTCTTCGGCCACGATATCGGCCAGGAAATCATAATCGGCAAACACCGCGTCGGCCTCGCCATTGCGCACCGCCGCGACGGTTTCATCGGGGGTGGCATATTCCACCAGGATGGCCCCGGATTCGGCCACATACCCGGCCTGAATGGTGTTGGTCTGGGCCGCGATGACCCCACCCATCAGATCGGCATCTTCCGACAGACCGGCGAAGGCAGAGGCCGTGGGCGGGTAATAATCCTGCGTGAAATCAATCACTTCATCACGTTCGTCGGTAATCGACATGCCCGCGATGATGGTGTCGTAATTGCCCGAGGTCAGGTTGGGGATGATCGAATCCCAATCATTGGTGACCCATTCGCAGGTCAGTTCGGCCCGCGCGCACAGCTCATCGCCAAGGGCGCGCTCGAACCCGTCAACCTCGCCATCATCATTGATGAAATTATACGGAGGATAGGCCCCTTCAGTGCCCATGCGGATGGTGCGGCCATGGCTGTCAGCCAGCGCGATTCCGGCGGTCATCGCCAGAATTGTGGCGGAAAGAAACAGTTTTTTCATTGTCTTATCTCCCTTATGTTGGTTCGGTATTATGCCTCAGGCCGATGTCGTATGGCTGAGGAATTGTTGCAGGCGTTCGGTTTTCGGAGCGCCAAAAAGCGTTTCGGGCGGGCCTTCTTCCTCGACCTTGCCCTGATGCAGGAACACCACATGATTGCTGACATCGCGCGCCAGCCGCATGTCATGCGTGACCAGCAGCATGGTGCGCCCCTCGGCCGCCAGATCCTTGATCACCCTGACCACTTCCTGTTCAAGCTCGGGGTCCAGCGCCGAGGTCGGTTCATCGAATAACAGCGCCCGCGGCTGCATGCACAGCGCCCGCGCAATCGCGGCGCGTTGCTGTTGGCCGCCCGACAATTGCGCCGGCCAGACATCGCATTTGTCGCCAATGCCGACCTTGTCCAGCAAAGCCCGGGCGCGGGCCTCGACGACGGATCTATCCTCGCCCAGCACCGTGATCGGGGCCTCCATCACATTTTGCAGGATCGACATATGCGCCCAGAGGTTGAACTGCTGGAATACCATCGAAAGATTGGTGCGGATACGCCGGACCTGGGCGGCATCGGCGGGGCGGCGGTCGTGACCGGTGCCTTTCCAATGCACCGCCTCACCCTCGAATGTGATGGTGCCGTCCTGGCTGTCTTCCAACAGGTTGGCGCAGCGCAGCAATGTCGATTTTCCCGACCCCGATGAGCCGATCAGCGAGACCACATCGCCGGCCCGCGCCCGCAGGTCGATACCGCGCAAAACCTCCAGCGCACCATAGCTTTTATGCAGGCCGGTGATGTCGATGACAGGTGGTGTTTCTTGGCTCACGCGGCATATCCCTCCCAGGGCCAGGGCCGATTTGTGCGCAATTTCGGCGCGATTGCAATGTTCTATTGCCGGGTTACTTGGGGTCCACCGTCGGATCGGCGTTGTTTTCGGGCATATTGGCGGGGTTTGGTGGCAGGGGTTGGGCCAGATATTGCCCGGCCGGGATCTGCACCAGCGCCCGCAGCCCAAGGGTTTTCCGATCGCCCGGCTCAAGCGCCGCGATGGCCCCTCGCACCGCCCCGGCGATGGCAGCCGCATCGCGCGCCGGGGCGCAGATAAGGGGCAGGCCCGGCGTAGGCGGGGTGCGCGCACGCACCACCAGATCCGCAATCCAGCCATCATAACGGGTCAGCATTGCCCAGCTCTGGGCATCAATCGTGGCGATATCGGCGCGCCCGTCGGCCAGCATCCGCGCCGAGGCCCGATGCCCGCCCGAGATCACCGGCCGCGCCGGGGTCACGCCCAGAGCGGCACCAAAATCGCACAGCGCCGCCCATCCCGATTGGCTGAGCCCGTCATTGATGACGACCCGGGCCCGCAGCAGGGTTTCCAGCGGCCTGTCATCCCCGGCCCGCGCAATCACCACCGAATTGTAGAACCCCGGGCCACAGCCGGGCAGGCCGTAATCGGGCGTGCCGACCAGCTGCACATGACCCTGCAGCCGGGCCCGATACGGCAAGCCGCAGGTCTGCGCCAGCACCAGATCGGGTGATTGCCAGATCGGCCAGGGGTCATCGGCGCGGGTCAAATCATCGGGCGCGTCCAGCCCACGCGCGCGCAGCGCGTCGCGGATCAGCGCCCAGTAGCGATCATTCGCCGCCGTGGTTTCCGGGCGGTCATACATCGCCAGGGCGGCCAGCATCGCCCTCAGCCCCGTGCTGCGACCCGTTGCCGGGCCAGGGCGCTGTCGCGGTCATTGACGCCAAGCAGATTGGCCGTCAGCCGCAGCATCGCGTCTTCCTGGTGGTCGCGCACGCCATCGGCCAGAACCACCGACCACAGCGCCTCGATCACTTCGGTGCGGTCCTGATAGGGCACCGCATTTTTGATGGCGCGGGTAAAACGCACGGTATCGGGGGCCTCGCCTTCCAGCAGTTCGGCCTGGCCCCGCAGCTTGGCGGCCTCGAACGGGCCAAGCCCGTGACGCTGGGCCAGCACCCGGTCGATATGGGCTTTTTCGCTGTCGTCATAATGGCCATCGCTCAGCGCCACGCGGACCAGCAGGGCGGCCAGCGCCAGACGCGCATCGGGGTCGGGCAGGGGGGCGGGGTCGGTCGCCGTCAGGCGCTTGAGAAGTTCTCCAAACATGAAATGCAGATAATCCCGTTTTGCGCAAAGGCCAAGCTCTCATGCGCCCGGCGGCGTGATATTTCCGGCCATTTCGGGTGATCCCGGCGCGCCGGGCCAACAAAAAAGGACCGCCCAGGGGCGGCCCGTTGCATCGCGTCCGACAGGGCAGGGCTCAGAAATGCAGCGCCACGCCTACCGAAATGCGGGTGGCGTCCAGTTCGGTGCCCGGCGGCACGCCCAGGCCCGTGACATCGAAAAGCTGCGTGAAACTTCGATCCGGCCCGAGATGTTTTCGGCAAACATCTGTTCGATCCCAAGGCCCGGCACATAGCCATCGGCGTCGAAACCGAACGGAATGGTGTCGATGTCAGGCGCGCTCACGCCCATGCAAGAACCGCCTCGAAATGGCGCGGCGGTCTCAATCCTGCATCACTGCCCAAACGGCTCAGACCAGCCGCGAATTTTCCACCGCCGCGCGCACGAAATCGGCAAATAACGGGTGCGGTGCAAAGGGTTTCGATTTCAGTTCGGGGTGGAACTGCACGCCGATGAACCAGGGGTGATCCTTGACCTCGACGATCTCGGGCAATTTTCCATCCGGCGACATGCCCGAAAAGATCAGGCCCTTTTCCTCCAGCGCGGCGCGGTAACGCGTGTCGACCTCATAGCGGTGGCGGTGGCGTTCCTCGATGGTGGTGGCGCCATAGATTTCGGCCGCTTTCGAGCCCGCCTTCAACACCGCATCATAAGCCCCAAGCCGCATCGTGCCGCCCTTGTCATCACTCACCTTGCGTTCCACCCGATGATTGCCCTGCACCCATTCCTTGAGGTGATAAACCACGGGCGTAAAGCGATTTTCTCCGGATTCATGGTCAAATTCCTCGGATCCGGCATCGGCCATCCCGGCCAGGTTTCGCGCCGCCTCGATCACCGCCATCTGCATGCCCAGACAGATGCCCAGATAGGGGATCTTTCGGGTGCGGGCAAATTCCGCCGCCTTGATCTTGCCCTCGGTGCCGCGTTCGCCAAAACCGCCGGGCACCAATATGGCATGGAAACCCTCCAGATGCGGGGCCGGGTCTTCGGTATCGAACACTTCCGCATCGACCCATTTGACATTGACCTTGACCCGGTTGGCGATGCCGCCATGGGTCAACGCCTCGCGGATCGATTTATAGGCATCTTCGAGCTGCACATATTTGCCGACAATGGCGATGTTGACCGCGCCATCGGTGTGGTGGATGCGGTCGGCCACATCCTGCCAGGTGCTCAGATCGGGTTGCGGCGCGGGCGATATGTCAAAAGCATCCAGAACCGCCTGATCCAGCCCTTCGTGGTGATAGGCCAGCGGGGCCTCATAAATGGATTTCAGGTCATAGGCGGCAATCACGGCTTGCCTGCGCACATTGCAGAACAGCGCGATTTTCTCGCGCTCCTTGTCCGGGATCGGATGTTCCGACCGGCAGACCAGAATGTCGGGGGCGATGCCGATGGATTGCAATTCCTTGACGCTGTGCTGGGTTGGCTTGGTCTTCAATTCACCGCTGGCGGCCAGATAGGGCAACAGCGTCAGATGCATGAAAATGCACTGGCCGCGCGGCTGGCTGTGGCCGAACTGGCGGATCGCCTCGAAAAATGGCAGGCCTTCGATATCGCCCACGGTGCCGCCGATCTCGCAGAGCATGAAATCCACTTCATCCTCGCCGATGGAGATGAAGTCCTTGATCTCGTCGGTGACGTGGGGAATGACCTGGATGGTCTTGCCCAGGT